>JAPPAB010000111.1 GCA_026705765.1 Gemmatimonadota bacterium | reverse complement strand
CTGTACCCAAAAAATCATCCCCTCATCCCCATGCTGTCACGCACTTTTTGCGGGGGCGATTAGCAGAATCCGCAGGTCAACGTGATCGGGCTATTGAAGAACTGCAAGCCGCTGTGCGATACGACTCAACTTCTGCGACGCTCTACAGCGCGCTGGCTCGCAATCTCAATGCTATTCGGCGGTTCAAAAATGCGGTTGAACCCGCGCGGCGAGCCGTTCAAATCGATCCTCAAAATGTGCAAAGCCGCTGGCTCTATTACGAAGCCCTCAGCAGGGGCTTGCGCGATACGACCAGGGCGATTGACCAGTTGAATGCCATTGTGCGCCTCGCGCCGAGAGATCTGAATGCTTATCAACATCTTTTTCAGATTTACGGGGCCAGGGGGCAGCACAGCAAAGTCATAACATTGCTCGATAGCATTGTTGCCATGCCCGGACTGATGGGCTCGCGCGAAAAGCTCTTTGCCGCTGAGGGCTATCACCGGCAGCGCGCGTTTGACAAAGCAGCGCACATTTATCGCGATATCCTCAAGGATGACCCCAATAACGATGATCTCCGGTTTAAGCTGGGTATAACGCATCTCTCCCGGGGCGATACACTATCTGCCGAACAAAATTTTAGGGGGATAATCGCGCGGCAAGATTATAGCGTTACCAGGGAGACCGTCCCGGTTTGGGTTCAGTTAGTACACATTTACAGCCACGAACCCTATCTCAATCGCCTCTTCGAGAAACCAGATGTCCGTCTGGTCGATCAGTTGGGCAATGTGCTTCTCAGAATGGTGAAGGGGCGTCACGACCACGATGAGAAAATGCTATTTGTCGATATGGCCGAACGCGTTCTCAATCACCAGTTGCAAACCGATCCCGAAAATCAGACTCTGCTGGGCATAAAAGCCCGTTTGTTGCTCGATGCCAATCGTACGGCCGATGCGCGCAAAACCTATCGTCACGCCAATTTACAGGGTGAAAAAATCGAGTATCATCTCGGCATTGCCCGTTCGTACAGGGCAGAAGAAAATTGGGCAAGCGCGCAACAGATTCTGGAAAAGCTCCATGGAGACGCACGCCCTGAAAGCGAGTATTACGATCAAATCGCGTTTGACCTCGCCCGCGTTTATTTGCGCCAGAATGAAATTGCCAGTGCGCGCACGATTTATCAACAGGCTGTCGATGCGAGGCCCAAAAATACGGGTTTTCGCTACGAACTGGCGCGTACATATCTTTTTGATCGCAACTGGGAGAAAGCCATTCCTCTGCTGGAGCCACTCGTCGCCGATACGGAAGATAATCCCGAATTTCTCGAGCATGTGCTCTTTGATCTGGGGCGTAGCCTGGAACGAGCGGGACAGTTTGATCGCGCGGTCGAAGTATTTCAACGCCTTTTGGCACTGGATCAGGATCACGCAGATGCCAGCAATTATTTGGGGTATATGCTCGCCGAGCGCGGTGAACGCCTCACCGAGGCAAAAAAGTTAATTGAACGCGCCCTGAAGATTGACCCGGAGAACGGCGCTTATCTCGACAGTCTTGGCTGGGTCTATTATCAGCTCAAGCAGTACGAAAACGCCGCGCGCTGGCTCGACCGCGCACTCACCGTAGAGGAAGAAACCCTTCGCCAAACCGATCCGGGTTCCCCGGTTGTAGATGGGTTGCGCGAGAATCTCGCGGTTATTCACGAGCACGCGGGCGACGCAGCGGAAAAAATGGGTGATTTCTCTCGTGCGAGTTACCACTATGAACGCGCTATAGAATTTGATCCCGATAACCAGACTCTGCGGGAAAAATTCGAAAGTCTTTCCAAAGATGCGAGTTCTTCCGAATAGACGAACTCCACCCCGCTCCAGATGCCAAATGCACAATCGTAGATATCTCCTTATTCTCTTCTTTCTGATCGCTGGTTGCGTCGCCAATCGCCCCGCTCTTTTGCCGCCTGTTACTTCTTCAACCGAATTTTTTGATCTCATCGCTACCCGCTACGACAGCCTGCGCAATCAGGAGGTCCGCGCGAGTATTGACCTCACGATTGATGGGGTGCGCGAACGCAGGGCTTCTGCGCTTGTGCGCCACCGAGTGCCTTCAGATCTCAAACTCGTGGTTGGGGGGTTCGGTACCGTGGTTATGGCCGCGCGTGCCCGGGATGATACGCTGCACGTTCACCTGCCCCGCGAGAATCGCTATCTCGTGGGTCCTCCCGAAGATGTGCTCTATGTGCTCACGGATGTCGATTTGTCCTATTATGCGTATGATCGCGCTATTTTGGGCTTGCCCAATCTTTCCCTTCTGGATGTCTCTCGCGTGGTGCGCTTTGAATCTGGAGAAAAACATATTTTTCTCGAGTTGCAATACGATCTTTATTTGCGCCGTCTCTGGATTGAGGCTGGTACGGGTTTTTTGCGCGAGGAGAGGGTCTATAACGCTGATGGACAACTCGTATCGGCACGCATTCTGTCCGATTATCGCCTGGATGGCGGTTTTGCACTACCCCGGCGTATCGAGATTCGGCAGGGCGAGGATGTCATTCTCATCCAGGTCAAATCGCGCGCTATCAATACGGGGCTATCCGACAAGGACTTTGTTTTGCCCGTGCCCAGAGATGCCACGCGTCACGATATTCAACGATGAATAATGTGATGCGGATAATAAAAAGAGCACTGGTTCACGAGAATCAGTGCTCTTTTATTTTTTGCAAGGTGGAACGCGCCTGTTATTCGTTCAATGTGCCAGGGCTGATGGTGGGACCGAAAAAGAGGGCGTTGGCAAAGAGTTTTTGGGTGCCGTACCAGTAGGCGCGGAAGGTGGGGTTGTCGAGCATGAGTATGACGCGGCCATTGCCCTGTTTGGCGACGAGAGTGGATGCGGTTTCGGCGATGTAATTGTGGTTCTGTTCAGAGATATAACCCGCGAGCAAGGGCTGTTTGGCGTATTGCAAAGGGGTGGCATAAGGGTTTACGGGTTTTATAAAGAGTGTGCCGCGCCGAAAGACTGGCAGGCTATCGCTGCGATACCCATAGGCGAGGGGGTGGGTGCGGTCCAGGTAGGTCTGAAAGATAGCACCGCCAATAATTTGCGCTCCCCGATCGCTGGGTGCATTGATATAAGTTTTGCGTTCGTTGCGGTTTGTTCGATTTCGCTCGATGTATTGGGCACTGGCGAGTTTGGTATTGGTGGCCCAGCGAACCGCACTGTTGAGAGCAATGAGTGTATTGCCCCGGCGCAGCCACTGTTTTAAGGCGTTGACGCCAGTGGAGTCGAGGTTGCTATAAGATCCGCCTGCTGCGATTACTGTGTTATAGCGATTGAGGTCTATATCGCGCACATGGCTGGCGTCTATGAGGCTGATGGCGATGTTATAGCGCTGGTCTAACAAATGCCACACTTCTCCGGCGTTATAGACATCGGCACCTCTGCCTATTAAAAGGGCTATTTGAGGTGTTTCTAGGGGGACAAACCCCGGGCTGCCCAGGTCAATACCACTGTCGGTCTGTCCGGTGGAGACGGCAAATACATCGAGGGCGTCTTCGAGGGCGATTGTTTGCATGAGGTTCCGAATTGTTTGCGGGTCATTTTTTTGAATGCCCATGGGGATGAGTATGGTGCCGTAGTCAAATAAGTGCACATTCCCTGAGTCGGCCACAGAAGGGATGCGCATGCGAAATTGTCGCGAGGCCACTTTGGCTCTTATTCCAGCTTTTTGCAGGCGATAAAGTGCGCGCGGTGCGTAATGTCCCTTCCATTCAAACAGGTACGCATAAGCCCCACGTTCGCCTATATAATCCGCCTGTGTATCGACCGCTGAGTTGAATACAGATAGACGGCCACGAGGAAATTTAGACGGGGGCAACAGGTCGCCAATAAATTCCTGGGATGACGATTTGATCTCGACGAGGGGCATGTTAAATGCCAGGGGCAATGTCCAGGCTGAGACATCGTAAAATAAGCTGTCACGAAAGGTGGTGCGGCGTTCAAACAGGCTGGTGAGTAAGCGGTATTGCGGTTGCGCGGTGGGAATGATATAGGCCGAGCCGGGTGCGAAGGTCTGGCCGCCGATGCGCATGGGGCGGGCGAGGTCGTAGATCTGTATGTGGTGTTGCTGGAGTATGTCGATAAAATGATGGGTGCGCGCTATGTCATCCGGGTCGCCAAAAACATAAGCTTTGATGGCGGCAGCCTCGGCTTCCTGGTATGCGGAGATGTAAAAAGCGCGCTGATGCGATAGCAGTTCGGTGCGCAGTTCATGGGCTGCCTGGAGTGCTGATAGGGCGGTTCTCACCTGATTGCGTATGGCAAAGGGAAAGGAGATCAGTCCGTGAATGCTTTCTTGTATAAGCCCGCGTGCGCTGGCTTGCTCAAAGAGAAGGCCCACGCCGCCATTGAGATCGGGATAGGTCGATCCTTTGCCGATGTAAAAGTCGTCGAATGATTCCCGCGTGTAATATAGTGTGCCGATTTTATCGAGCGCGCTGACGTGGCGTTTGGCGATTTCAGCGGTGAGTTCATAGGTGCGTGCCGGGGTGAGGGGATTGTTGCGCGAGGGTATGCCCGGTTGAAAAAAGTAAGTGGAATTGGTGTTCATTTCATGGTGGTCGGTGAGCATGTTGGGTTTCCAGGCGTGGAATGTTTCAATCCGCCCCCTGCTTTCGGGATGCTGGATGAAGACCCAGTCGCGGTTGAGGTCAAACCAGTAGTGGTTGGTGCGCCCGCTCGGCCAGATTTCTCGATGTTCCCGGTGTTCGGGGTCGGCAATGAGTTGTTTGCCGCGGTGGGTGTTTGCCCAGTGTGCAAAGCGGTCAAAGCCATCGGGATTGGATACGGGGTCGAGCAAGATGACGGTGTTGGCGAGGAGGTTGTCTATGGCAGGACCCTGCGCCGCTGATAGGTGATATGCAATTAATGGCGCGGCGTTGCCTCCGCTGGGTTCATTGCCGTGGATGCTATATCCCATGTACACGACTACGGGCATTGTGTTGATGTCGAGTGCGGGGGACTGGTCCGGGTTTGTGAGTTGCAGGTGTTGCCTCTGGATGGTTGCGAGGTTCTGGTGGTTTTGCGGGGATGTGATGGTGAGCAATAATAGAGGCCGTTGCTGGTGTGTTTGGGCGTATTGCGTGAGGACTATGCGGTCGGAGCGTTCAGCCAATGCGCGCATGTAGTTCGCGATGAGATCGTGCCGCAGGTGCCAATCGCCAATCTGAAATCCGAAAAAGGCTTCGGGTGTGGGGATGTCGGGATTGTAGGTCGTGCCTTCGGGCAGGTAATAGCTGAGGTCAATGCGAGAATGAGCCGGTGTGTTCAGACTGATTAATGCGATGAGGACGATCAATAGACGTGTCATTGGGATGCCTCGTTGTGGGGTGAGAGGACATAACAAGGAAAGAAATTATTAGAAAAAGTCAAATGAGAAGGGTTTGGTCCTTTAAATCAGTTTATTGCCTTGATCCACGGGAGTCATTTTTTTGAAAGACCAGTTGTTGTAAAAAATAAATTGCATCTAAAGTTAAAATATTTTATATTTTTGTGAAACTTTTTGTCTAAAATAGTGTCTAAAACGAAAAAAAGGAGAAAAATGCGTAAAATTATTGAAAAATGTCCCGCCTGTCAGAATGACGTGATTGTCACCCGCATTCGCTGCACGCGATGTGAATGTGAGGTTATTGGAGAGTTTCAGCCCACTATTTTTAACAGGCTGACGCCCGAAAACCTGGCTTTTGTCGAGACATTTGTCCGATTGCGCGGCAATGTCAGAGAGATGACGCGCGAACTCCGCGTGCCCTATAGCACGATTCGCAACCATCTCGACGATGTGATCAAAGCACTCGGCTTTGCAGCGGGAACACATCCCGAGGTGGAAGATTTGTCCACTGCGTCCCAGCAAGAGGTGCTCAACCGTCTCGAATCTGGTGAGATTTCAGTGGAGGATGCAGCGGAAGAACTTAAAAGGATGAATAAATAAAGAAAGGAGTATATTGTGAAAGAAGAACGCATGAAGGTTCTCGAGATGATTCAAGATGGAAAAATAACGGCAGAAGATGCTATGAGATTGCTCGATGCGCTCGGGGATACCGCAGAAGAACCGCAAGGTCAAGGTGAAAGTCGCCAGCGCCGACGCAATGGAGGTCGTCAGCGCCGACGCAGACGCTCTGGTGGTGCAGATATTCAGGTTGAGGTGCAAGAACGCATCCGGGAAGCGCAGGAGACTCTGCGCGATGCTATGCCCAGAGCCAGACGCGCGGTGCGCGAGGCTATGCCCGATGTCAATCGCATCGTGCGCGAAGCTACACGCTCAATTCCCGATGTGGGCGAGATTGTTCAGGAAGCGATGCAAACAGCGTCTGAAGCCGTTGCACAATGGACGGAAGGTAGCGATAGAAAGTATCCCGAAAAAGTTGTTCGGCAATTTGTCGAGACAACACCGATCCAGGTCTCTGATCGTCTGTCCGTACGGACGCCAAAGGGCCATGTTACCTCAAAAATTTGGGATCGCGATGAGGTCCAGATTGACGCGAAGATCTCGGTTTGGGGAACTGATGAAGCAGCGGTGAAGGCTTTTGCCGAGCAGATTGATATTCAAATACGGCGGGAGTCCGGTGCTGTGCAGATACGCCCCAATGTGCCCAAACGCAAAAAAGACGATCCGGTTCGATCTTTGCGGATCGACTTTGAGTTGCGTCATCCCGAAAAAGTTGATCTCGATGTGCGAGCCAGTCGCGGAAATATCACGCTTCCCCAAATTGATGGTGCAGCAACCCTCAACAATAATCGTGGCAAGACGGTTTTTGAAGGTGCGTCGGGCAATATACGTGTCAAACAGAACCGCGGCGATATCGCGGTGCAACACGCTGGCGGTGATTTTATTGCAAACAATAACCGTGGTTCAATTAACGTCAATCGGGTTGGGGGACGTGCGGTTGCAAAAAATAATCGCGGTGCGACGTATCTCAAAAATATTGCCGGTGCAACTACTGTCCATACTGGCCGGGGTGCTGTTGAAATTGAAAATCCCGAAGCGGGCGTCATGATACAAAGCCGCGGCGGCAATATTGCGGTGCGTCCACATAAACCCATTGACGATGACTACGCGATTCAAAATAAAGATGGTGCGGTTGATCTCACCATTCCCGATGGTTCGGCAGTTGATGTACACGGCTATGTCGGGCGCGGGAGTATCCAGACCAACCTGCCTCTGTCTATTACCGGCGTGTCGCGTACTTCACAGGTGGTGACGGGTCAACTCAATGGGGGTGGTTCTAAGGTTGCGATTGAACTCGGTCGGGGCGATCTGAGGTTGTATTCAGATGAGGATATTGAGAGAGATGCGCCTGAAACGCCCACGCCGCCCGAACCACCTGATCCACCTGAGACAGAGAAAAAATAAGGCGGTTTAACAAAAAACCCGCTCCCTGAAGGGGGCGGGTTTTTGTTTGTTTGAGCCTGTCAGTTGAGCTAATTCAGCGAATGGCTAAGGCACAGCCGACCATCCCTGCCTTTCACTTGCGTTTTTTTGGTGGCGGTTTTGAAGTCGCACATCAAGTAAGATGGGATATTGCAAAAAAGGCAGGCTCTGTCAGTACGCACATGCAGGGGGTTGTGGAATGGGGGGCAGGTGGTTATATTTACCGCAGGCGGCTGAAGGAGAGAGAAGGGAAGATGTAGAAAACAGATGATTCGCCAAAAATTAAGCCTGCCCAATGAGGATTGAGAGATGGCCCTGTTGACAGATGAAGAACTGTTAGAGACGCTTGAGAAGCAGTTGCCAGCTTTGCTTGAACGGCATCCCGAGATGGAATTGCGAATCTACGCGGCTTTTATACGGACTTTTGCCACGAAGGAAGAAGTGGCGGCTGTGCTTTCTGAATTGCGCGATTTTCGGGGCGAATTTGATGCGTTTCAGTCAAAAACTGAAAAGTTTCAGTCGGGAATGGAAACATTTCGGTCGGAAGTTAATGATCGGTTTGAGAAAGTTGATGAACGTTTTGACCTGATGGATCAGCGGTTTTCCGATCTGAGAGATTGGGTCGAAATGATTGTGGGGCGTTTCCAAACGCGGTCTGGAAGAAAACTCGAGGATGTTGTTGCGGGCACGATGAGATTGGTACTTGGACGAGATGATGTTTTATCTGAGCATGTTCGCCTGCGACAGCCTCTTGAAGATGCAGATGGCATGATCGGACCTTCAGGACGCCGCTATGAGGTCGATATTCTGGTCGATAACAGCACGTTGCTGGTATTTGAGGTGAAGTCTGTTTGCGAGGTGGAAGATGTGGATCGCTTTGCCGATAAAGTGGGGTTGATGCGGACATTGCATCCCGATAAAACAGTCGATGGCGTGATCGTAACAATGGCACCGCTTGATGAAGTCGAGACGCGGTGTGTTGAATGGGGCATCAAGTTGGTGCATTGAGAACCCCGTTTCACTACCCAACGGGCGGGTACGGGGACACTACTATATTATCGAAGATTTGAACAGATCTGACCACTGATGGCTGATAGCTAAACTTCCACATCAAATTTTTTTGCGGTTTCGCAAATTTGTTCCCAGGTTGTGTCTTCTATGGGGACTCCGTTTGCCTCGCGTTCACAGCCGGTGCGATAGGAGCGTTCGCCCGGTACGAGTATTTCGTCAAATCCCGGCGCGGTTTTTGCCGATTTTACGTAGTCGATGAATCGTCCGATTTCGGCTTTAAAGTCGGCGATGGGCTGGAACGCATCGATGCGAATGGCCTGTACAAATAGGGCGTTGCCCGTTACGGGTGAATTTTCGCGGGTGCAACCGGCGGGCGATAGGGCGCCGGACAAGATGTCGAAGATGAATGATAGGCCATATCCTTTGTGGTCGCCAGAGGGGGTTAGCGCGGCATTGCCGTGTACGTAGTCGGCGGGGTCAGTTGTGGGGTTGCCTTCGGCGTCGATTAGCCAGTTTTCGGGTACGCGCTCGCCCCGGGCCAGTGCGACCCGCATTTTGCCACCTGCCGCGGTTGCGGCGGTTAAGTCCAGTGAGATTGGAAAATCGCGATCCGAAGGGAATGCAACGGCGAGGCAATTCGCGGGCAGGATGCGTCCCAGTCCTCCCCAGGGTGCCATGGAGAGGTCGGCGCCGTGACCGTTGTTGCTCATCAGTCCGGCCATGTTTTCAGCCGCGGCGAGGACGGGATAGACACCCAATCGCCCGATGTGATTGCACTGGTGTACTGTTGCGATGCCGACAGCACTTTTTTGGGCTTTTTGGATGGCGATGTGCATGGCTTCTGTTGCGGTTACGTGCCCAAATCCCCAGTGCCCGTTTACGACGGCTGTTGCATCGGTTTCTCGCTCGATTTCCACGGTTGTTCCGAGTTGTATTTGACCGCTCTGTACTCCGGAGACGTATTGCGGAATGCGGACGACGCCGTGCGAGTCGTGTCCCGCGAGATTGGATGATACGAGCAGGTCAGCCACGATTCGGGCTTCTTCGGGCGTTGCGCCTATGCGTTCGAAGACTTCGCGGCCAATGCGCCGCAGTTTATCGGGGTTGAAAATTGGCATGGGGTTTATCCATCATAAGCTGCGGCGATTTCGTTTGCGTAAATTTCTTCTATTCTCCCGGGTACGACCTTTTTCAATCCCCGCGTGAGGGTTCCCGTTTCTTCGCTCAACTGGTCCGACAGGATCAGTACTTTTTGCGGGCGCTCGTGCGCGGGAAGGCCAGATGCCGTGGCTTCTTTTAATAGTTGCTCGCGGATGCGTTCGGCTATTGCGGGATGGCTGCACAGGGCTTCCTCGTCTGTGGGCAGATCGGGAATATCTGTTTGCAGTTGAGCTTCTTCTACATTTACGGTGACGACGGGTAGGGGGAATGTGCGGGTCTGATCGCCGCAGATTAAGACGTGTTCGATGAGCGATACGCGGGCGAATATGCGTTCGAGGCGTTCGGGGTTGACAAATTCGCCGTTGCTCAATTTAAATTGTCGTCCAACGCGTCCCTGGAAGGTCAAGAATCCCTCGTCGTCCATGCTGAATAAATCACCTGTGCGATACCACACTTTGCCCGCTTCATCGGTTACGAGTACTTCGGCGGTGCGTTCGGGGTCGTTGAGATAACCCGTCATGACGTGGTTGCCGTGTACCCACAATTCGCCAATGCCATCGCCACTGCCGCTGTAGGTTCCTGTGTTTGGATCACCGTGGGCGATTTCTTCGCCTGTTTCGGAGATGATTTTTACTTCTTGTAATGGCTTTCCAACGGTGCCTGTTTTTTGTCCGGTCAGGACATTTGCCGCGATCAGGGGGCTGCATTCGGTGACGCCATAGCCTTCGAGCGAGGTGATGTCCAGTACGTCCTGGAAAAAGTCGAGGGCTTCGGGGTCGGCTTTTGCCGAGCCGACGATTAACAATTCGAGGCGGCTGCCCACGCGTTGGGAGAGTTTTTCTTTGATTTGTCCGACGACCTTTTTGCCCAGTGTGGCATTGACGAGGCGGTCGATGATTGATGCTTCACCGCGTGCAATGCGCTGTTTGGCGCGCAGTGACCGGGCGATTAATGTGCCTTTTGCACCGCCGGCATCAATTTCTTTTCGCACATTGCCAAATACTTTGTCTAAGATCAGGGGGACGGTTAAAAAGCCTTCGGGTTCAGAGTATCGGATATCCACGAGTACGCGATCCGGCGACCGCGCCAGGTCCAGTGTCCAGCCTTTTGCCAGGGGGTAGTAGATATTCAATATGCCCATGGTGTGGTAGTCGGGCGCGGATTTGAATAAGATGACCGGGTCGCGGTTGCTGATTGTATCCCATACGGACAGGATATTGCCGACGAGATTGCGATGGGTTTGTACCACGCCTTTGGGTAGTCCCGATGATCCCGATGTGTACACGATTTTCGATTCGTCATCGGGTTCTATTGCTATGTCTGGCGGCGGTGATTCCGCGCCTTTTTGGATTAAGTCAAAAAATGAGCGTGTGTTATCGCCCTGTCCTTCTGTCAGGACGATCTGAGGGGGATTGGTCAGTTGGTCGCGTACGCGTTCGACCTGTTCTAAACTTCTCGTATCTGTGAACAAATAGGCGATGCCCGAATGGTTGATGCTGTGTACGAGCAGATCGTCGGGCAATTTGTTGCAGATTGGCACTGCGGATAATCCCAGTATGTCGCAGGATAGGAAGACGAGTACGGATTCCAGACCGCCATCGGTCAGTAGCCCGATGCGCTGCCCTTTTTCCAATCCTATTTGCGCCAGACCCGATGCCAATCGGTCTCGCTGTGCCTTTAATTGCCGATATGTCAACGGCACGTATTGCAATCGCCTTTCGCCGGGTTCCTCTGGCTGGCGCAATACGCGAACCGCCGTGCGGTCCGCATGCTGTTCAAAACTGTCGTTCAATAAGTCTTTGAGTGTTTCGCTCATGGTTGGGTCCTCCCGTTTTTGGCCATTATTTTTCGGCATCAATATATCCCTTAGCGACCATTTCATCAACCAATTCTTGTACGCGGTTCCATAGAATGGGCGCGCCGATTGAGATGTGGCTGTTGCTTTGCAAGACGCGTTCGGCTGTGATTCCGTGCTCTTGCCAGGCGCGTCCTTGAGTATTGCAATTGTGTAGAAAGGGTTGGAATCGGTCTATCGCGCCTGCGAATTTTGCTTCGGGGGTTTCTTTTGCTTCAAATTCTTCCCACAATGCGCGTATTTCTGCGCCCTGTTCTGGAGGTAAGAGCGCAAAGATGCGGTCGGCGGCTTTTGCTTCGCGTTCGGCTTTGTCCGCGTTGCCCGATTCGTCGTAGAGAAAGGTGTCGCCCGCGTCGATTTCCACGAGGTCGTGTACCAGTGCCATTTTGATTACTTTCAGGATATTCACTGGTTCGGGCGCATATTCCACGAGGATGAGCGCAAACATGGCAAAATGCCAGGAGTGTTCGGCGTCGTTTTCTTTTCGCGTTTCGTCGAGCAAATAGGTTTGCCGAATGATTTGCTTGAGTTTATCGATTTCGAGCAAGAACGCGATTTGTTGTTGTAATCGGTCGGTCATGCTTCTCCCACAATTTTCATTATGCCGGTTAGTTTTTCACCGGGTTGGAGGCGTATCAGGCCCGCGTCGATGCCCTGGTTTTGCAGGTTGAAGGCGTTGGTGACGCAGGTGTAGGGTTCAAAGCAGATAATGGGACGGATGTCGGGGGCGTAGAGTACGAGTTCTCGAAATGCGTCATTGGCTTCCATTGCGATGGTGACGCCTTCGGTTGGGTCGGTGTATTCACATCGGCTCCATCCATCGGTCAGAGATACGCCGGACCAGACGTTGTCGTAATACCGGTCTTTCAAGGGCGTGGTTTCGCGTACGTCAAATATGGTGCCGTCAACGGGTAGGATTTCTCCTGTGGGTATCGGGTCGTCGCGCAAGGGCCAGTACGTTGAGGCTGGCATGCGCACGGTACACAGGTCCCGGTTGCCACTTTCAGTGAGGGGTAGAGGGAAATAGGGGTGGATGCCGAGGCCGACGGGCATGTCGCTATTGCCGATGTTGGTGCCTTCAAATTCGAGGGATAGTACGCCGTCTTTCAGGCGATATGTTACCCGTGCTTCAAAGGGGAAGGGAAAGTGTGCGCCGATTTCCGGGAAGTCCGTCGATGTGAAGACGCTGGTTATCCAGGCACCTTCTGAGGTGCCGGTTTCGACTACGCGCCAGGGGCGTTCGTGGACGTAGCCGTGAGATGCGTGTTCGTCCGGGGCAGGGGTTTCGAGCTGGTATTCCGCGCCGTCAAATGTGAATTTGCCGCTGTCTATGCGGTTGGGCCAGGGGTATAAGATGGGGGTGCCGTATCCGCTGGCGCGGCCTTTAAGGGTGTCGGGATCGGGTGGGGAGTAAATGAGTTCTAATAGCGCATCGCCTTTTGGGATTTTGTACGAGATGCAATTGTTGCCCACCGATGGTAGGATGCTGGCTTCACAATTGGTTTCGAAATCGCGCAGTACGTAGAGTGCGTGTCCGTGGAAGTTTTCTTTTTGTACATCATATTGCGCCATTGTTCCCCCTTTACTGCGGCAAGGGCCAGGCTTCGCCGGCCATGAAGCCACCATCTACGTAGATGGATTGTCCGGTGACGTAATCCGATGCGGGCGCGGCGAGGAATACGGCTGTGCCTGCCAGGTCTTCGGGTGTTGCCAGGCGTTTTATGGGCAGACGTGATTCGGCCCATTCGCGCATTGTATCATCTTCCCAGAGCCGCTCGGTCAATGGCGTGACCACAAAGCCCGGGCATATTGTGTTTACCTGGATGTTGTGCTTGCCGAGTTCTAATGCCTGGGCTTTGGCGAGTTGCCCGACTGCGCCTTTGGTGGCGGTATAGACCGAAATTTGCGATAAGGACCAGTCGGTTGTCAAAGAGCCGATGTGGATGATTTTGCCCTGTTTGCGCGAGATCATGTGTTTGACTGCGGTCTGTGTTAAGAAGTAGAGGCCCTTCAAGTTGACGGCCATGATTTCGTCGTAGTGTTCTTCTGTTACGTCTTCAAATGGTTCGCGTATGTTCATTCCCGCGTTGTTGACGAGGATGTCGATTTGTCCATACGTTTCGAGTGCTGTATCGACGCCACCGCGCACGGAATCCAGGTCTTTCATGTCCATTTCATAAGCGATTGCGTCGCCTCCCGCATTTCGAATTGCGGCTACGACTTCGTCAAGTTGAGATCGGGTGCGCGCAGCACATACAATTTTTGCGCCCTGCGCAGCCAATTCCTCTGCTATGCCGCGTCCAATACCACGCCCCGCTCCAGTTACTATGGCGACACGACCTTCGAGTGAAAACAATGACATTAATACCTCCTGAGAATACTGTAGGAATTAAAAATTAAGAATTGATGTTACGCAGTACATCAGATAAGATATCACAAAAGGCACCCTCACAAAACCCCATTACTCAAAGCCATTATGCACAGCGCGTGAGTCCGTCTCGCAGTGGATATCTTTATGGCATCCCAACTGTGCAGGCCACTGCATGGTGTACTATCACAAAAACGATTTGCGCTGTGCCAGCCCCTCGGCGTTTGAGAGCGGCATTTTTTGCTTACTTTTTTTTGCTGCTGAAAAAAAGTAAGTCGCCGAAGGCATAAAAAATAAAAAAGATAGCATTATCGCCAATACTTTCGACATAACTTTCTTCGCCTTCTCGCACAGTTTTACCAATTTAATTTTTCATTTTCTTTCAAACTGCCGCCGCAGTATTTCCCACAAGGGGTTTGGTCCTCTCGGTTTGAGAGGTTCTGGGTCTTTGCCCTGTTCAATGGCCTGCCAGTAACGCCAACCCATTTTTTGACCTGGCGCGATTTCGTAATCGAGTCCCGTCCATGTGCCAGTACCGCGAAAGGCATAAAAAGCCCAGTGCCAGTTGCGCTGGTTATAGATTTCGATGAGGTCGGCCATGTATGCTGCCGCGCCTTCGAGGCGACGGTCGTACCAGAATTCTGATGCGATGATTCGGTGTGCGGGTATGTTGTATTGTTCGGAGAATTTTTGTACCGCGTGCATTTGCTGGGCAAGGCGATCAATGGTCCAGGATTCCGTTGGCCCGTTCCACGATTTGGGCACGCGGTCTGGATAGGCGTATCTGCCTTGATTGACGCGATAGGTTACCATTTGCCAGGGTCCGGGGTTGTGGAAGGCGTATAAGACCTTGTCATCGTCAACGGGGCGATTGTATTCGAATGCCCTGGGAGATGCATAGAACCAGCCGTCGAGGATGATGGGGGTGTCCTTATCTACGGATCGGATTGCTTTGACCATTTCCCGGTTGAATTGGTTGAGATCGGCTGGCGTGTTCTGGATGCGTTTGAACCACTGGGCGAATTTTTCGTCTGGCGTATCAAAGCCGAATGCTTTGTCCGGGTGTGGTTCGTTGAGGGGGTTGTAGGCGACAATGGCGGGGTGTGTTTTCAGGCGTGCGGCGAGTTGGCGCCAGAATTCGAAGGCTTGTAGATGATATTTTTTGTCTTTCCAGAGCCGCGCATCGTCCCGGTCGTTGTTCAGTTGTTTCCAGCGGGCGCCGGGTAAGCTGACCATTGTAAGGACGACTTTGATGCCGTTGCGTTCGGCTTCGTCGAGTGCTTTGATCAATAGGGATAGATCGGTTTCGTTGATTGCTTCGAAGTTGTCCGCATTGCCGATCAGGAAGTCCCTGCCTTCGGAGGGCCATGCGTCGGGTAAGATGCGCACATAGTCCAATCCCAATTCTCCCGCTGCAACGTACCATTCGGGACGGTGTTGTGCATTTTGTTGATTGGCGCCTTTGCGCTGCGCATTCCAAAAGTCGATTTTGGAAGGGTCGGCCAGGGCACTGCTCGTAGAGAGGAATGCGACGGATAGCAATATGCGAAAAATCATTTTTATCTCCTTTTAATGCTTTATAGTTTGACGAATCGGTTGCTCACAAGACAGAGATAGGCCTCCAAACTGCTTTAAAACAAAAGGGAATTATATACGAGAATAACCAGGTAGTAGTGATGTGTGGTGTACCATTTGCTCAAAAAACGAAACCACCTAAGTAGTTAGGCGGTTTCTACAGGTGCATAGACATATTTTTATTTTTTATTTTCAAACTAATGTCCTCACTGATATCAGTGACACTTCAAAAAGTCAAGCATTCTTTTGAAAAAATAAAGCGTTTTTACTAATCACGTATCGTTCTTACCTATTTTCAGACTTGTCTATATTCTGAGAATATTGTTCGTAGAAATCTCTTACATCTGTTGATGTAAAGGGTGACCTGAGAAGCCCTTCACCAATTTTCCGCAATAGTTCTTCAGAGACTGCTGGCTGTTTCTTTCCGTTAGATAAGAGATGTTCGACCTGCCATTCTGCAAGTAAGAGGGCATTATCATAGGCTATGACTGATTTTTTTATGATAAAAGGATGCTCCCCTGGGTAGAGTATGAGCGTTTGTTCTTTTCTTGCAGTCCACGATGTGACATTCACAATGATGGTTTTTGGTTCTCTTCTTTTGTCATTTACAAAGTCTGTCAGAAATATACATAAATGCTCACCTCCCCAATCAGGGCAAATAACGCAGGTGCCCGCTAATCCCATGCTTATCTCGCCCCGACAAAGGTTTCAAATTTCGCTTTAAATGTGAGGTCTTTTTTTACTTCTTCTAAGTCTTCACCTGTCCAGCCTACGGCCTGAAGGAGTGTTTCCCATTTTATTGGTCCAGACGATCCTTCTGTATCTTTAGACTCGGGTAAGGCCTGAAGGTATTCTTTTAATTCTCCAAAAGTTTTATGTCCAAATTCCTCAAAGATTTCATGGATCAAACCGATCTCAGCAGGGGAGAGATCTCCTACACCCGGACATAAACCAGATAGACTAACGGTGTCTCCGTAGTTTGAAAAAAATTGAGACCAATAGCTGGAGGTAGAAGAGATCTCCTTTAGATTTCGCTTTGGTGGATCAATAAGGTCATACGTATGGCTGGGAGTGGGACCAGGACCAGCGGGATCGTACGGAAAATTCGCTGGTGTATCATAAGTTACAGAGTGTCCCCAAAGCTCCAATGCCTTTCTATCGACAAGGTAGATTAGCTTGAGGAGTTTGTACTTGTCAATACTTTGACCGCCATTGTGCTTTATCAGTAAGGCAGCAACTTGGGTAGCCTTCCGCTCTTTGAAATGGGGAATCTGCATGGTAGGCATAAATACCTCCTGTTATTTATGTGTTACATAAATAATATATACTATTTTTTTCTATAGCAAATTTTTTGTTTTATATAAGGAGATCTATGGATTTTCTTGAGCTGCATTACCCTGTTTCAATACCTGCCAACACATCCTTCAAAAATCGTCCGGTGTGCGAGGCGGTGACAGATACCACATCTTCAGGCGTGCCGCAAGCGATTAAATTGCCACCGTCTTCTCCGCCTTCTGGTCCCAGGTCGATGACCCAATCGGCGGTTTTGATTACGTCCAGATTGTGTTCGATTACGATTGCGGTGTTGCCCGCGTTGACGAGTCGGTTGAGTACGTCGAGCAGTTTCTGGATGTCGGCAAAGTGCAGTCCCGTGGTCGGTTCGTCGAGGATGTACACGGTTTTCCCGGTGCTGGGTCGCGCCAATTCGCGCGCCAATTTCACGCGCTGAGCTTCGCCGCCGGAGAGCGTGGTCGATGCCTGTCCCATTTTGATATAGCCCAGGCCCACGTCAAATAGGGTTTGGAGTGAGCGCTGGATGCCGGGTATGTGGGTAAAATGCGATAGGGCTTCGGCTACTGTCATGTCCAGAACATCGGCGATTGATGCGCCTTTATAGGTTATGTCGATTACATCGCGGTTGTAGCGCTTTCCGCCACAGGTCTCACAGGTGACCCACACGTCGGGCAAGAAGTGCATTTCTATACAGCGCGCACCCAAACCCGCACAGGCGTCGCACCGCCCGCGTTTGTGATTAAAGCTGAAATGCCCGGTTTTAAATCCGCGCACCTGGGCGTCTGGCAAGCTGGCGTACAGGGTGCGTATTTTGTCGAATACTTTGACATAGGTTGCGGGGTTGCTGCGCGGCGAATAGCCAATGGGTGTCTGGTCGATGTTGATTACTTTGTCGATGCGTTCCAATCCCAGTACATCGTCGTGTTCTCCCCAGGCTTTTTGTGCGCGGTTCACGCGGGCGGCGAGTGCGCCGAAGAGGACGTCGTTGACGAGCGAACTTTTGCCCGATCCCGATACGCCGGTCACGCAGGTCAAGGTGCCCAGCGGAAATGAGACATCGACGTTTTTTAAGTTGTTATGCCGCGCGCCTACCACGCAAAGTGATCCCCGTTCGGGGTTTCGCCGCTCATCGGGGACCTCGATTTGCAGATCGCCCGCGAGATAATGCGCGGTTATTGAGCCGTTGTCGGTTTTCAATTTGCGCGGATTGCCAGCGGCTACGATGCGCCCGCCTTCAACACCTGCGCCGGGCCCAAAGTCCAGAATGTGATCTGCCTGGTTCAGGGTCTCGCGGTCGTGTTCGACAATGAGGAGCGAGTTGCCCAGGTCGCGCAGTTGTGCCAGTGCAGCCAACAACTGGTGGTTGTCGCGCTGGTGCAGGCCAATTGTCGGTTCGTCGAGTACGTAGAGGACCCCGGTGAGACCGGATCCGATCTGGCTCGCCAGGCGAATGCGCTGTGCCTCGCCGCCCGATAGCGTGGGTGCTCGCCGTCCCAGATTCAAATATCCCAGGCCTACTTCGTCGAGAAACCGCAGGCGGCTCTGGATTTCGTGCAATACCTCTGCGGCGGCTTCGCGCGCCTGTCCTGCCAGAACCATTGTGTCGAAATAGGTGCGCACTTCGCGGATGGGCATTGCCACCAGTTGGGGCATTGTTTTGCCGAATAGTTTTATTGCTGTACTTTCAGGCTTTAGACGGGTTCCCTTGCAGGACGGACACGGCACATCCTGGATGAAGTCACCCATTAGCCGACGGAATCGCGGCGCTTGCCGCACCAGGGTGTCGATTGTTGGAAATAGTCCCTTGAATTGGAATGAGAGATTGTTAGTGGTTTTTAGCCACTGTGTGTCCAGGCCGTATAAGATCGCGTGTCGTCCTTCCGCTGATATCTGCGCAAAAGGGGTGTGCAGGTCAAAGCCCGCGGCTTTGCCGACCGCAGATAGCATGTCGCCTATTTGTGTGTGCGGTTCTACTTTTCCCCAGGCGAGTACTGCGCCTTCGGATAGGGATTTGTGAGTGTCGGGGATCAATGTGTGAATGCCCATCCCGCGCTGCGTTCCCAGTCCTTCGCACGATAAGCACCAGCCTTCAGGGCTGTTGAATGAGAGATGCTGAGGGGTTATTGTTTCAAAACTGCGTCCGCAGGATGGACACGAGAGATGCTGGCTGAATCGCGTTTCTTCGCTGTCATCGGGCGATGCGACGATCAAAATGCCTTCTGAAATGTCCAGCGCGATTTCGATGGAGTCCGCGATGCGTTTGCGGTTCTTTTTTTCTGCGGTTACGCGGTCTATTAGAATTTCGAGTCTGTGAGTCTGTCTGTAATCGATCTCGGGTGGGTTTGACAGGTTGAAAACTGCGCCGTTGAGTCTGCCGCGCAAATAACCTTTGCGGCGAAAGCGGTTGATTAAGCTGGTATAATCTTCGCCTTTGCCGAGTTCTACGGGTGCGAGAAGGTAGAGGCGGCGTTTCATTTTCAGCACGCGCGCCACAATTTCCCGAACGGACTGGCTGCCTGCCAATACATCGCAATCTGGACAATAGGTATCGCCCAATAATGCGTAGAGTGCCCGCAGGTAATCGTACACCTCTGTTACGGTGCCTACGGTCGAGCGCGGGTTTTTGCTCGCGGCTTTTTGTTCTATGGCAATCGCGGGCGATAAGCCGATCACGCGATCGACCTTTGGCTTGGGCATTTGTCCCAGAAACTGTCGGGCATAAGCGGATAGGGATTCGACATATCGCCGCTGTCCTTCGGCGTAAATTGTGTCGAGTGCCAGGGAAGATTTTCCCGAACCGGATACGCCGGAGATTACGGTCATTTTTTCGCGGGGAATGGATACATCCACATTTTGCAAATTGTTCTCCCGCGCGCCTACAATGTCAATGGTCCGCACCTGGCCATTGGCGATTCGCTTGCCGTTTTTTGCAGGTGCAGGTGGCGTGCGCGATAGCACTTCGCCAAGTGCATGTCCCGTGTGGGAGTTGGGAGATTGCGTCAGGTGTTCGGGTGTGCCTTCTGCTATAATTAGTCCCCCGTCTTCGCCGCCTTCAGGTCCCAGGTCGATGACCCAATCCGCGGTTTTGATTACGTCCAGATTGTGTTCGATAACCACCACGGAGTTGCCCATATCCACGAGCCGATGCAATACGTTTAAGAGATTCTGGATATCGGCAAAATGCAGGCCCGTCGTGGGTTCGTCCAGGATGTACAGGGTTTTGCCCGTGCTCCTGCGACACAGTTCTTTTGATAACTTGACCCGTTGTGCTTCACCGCCGGAGAGCGTTGGCGCGGGCTGGCCCAATTTGACGTAGCCCATTCCCACATCGACCAGGGTTTGGAGAATGCGGTGAATGCCGGGGATTGCCTGAAAAAACAGATGCGCTTCTTCGACTTCCATTGCCAGCACATCGGCGATGGATTTGCCCTTGTACTTCACGTCCAGGGTTTCGCGATTAAAACGCCGCCCTTCACATACGGGACACGTTACCCACACGTCGGCGAGGAAGTCCATTTCGACGAGGTTTGCGCCATTGCCCTTACACGCTTCGCATCGCCCGCCTTTTACGTTAAAGCTGAAGCGTCCGGGTTTATATCCCCGTACTTTTGACTCGGGTAACTCGGCAAATAATTTTCGAATGGGATCAAATACACCCGTATATGTCGCTGCGTTGCTGCGCGGTGTGCGTCCGATGGGTTGCTGGTTGATTTCGATGACTTTGTCCAGGAGGTCTATGCCCTCGATGCAGCGGTGTGCGCCTGTTTCCGTTTCTGCGCGGTTGAGTTCTCGCGCGAGAGCGGGGTAGAGGATATCGGCAATTAGCGATGATTTTCCCGATCCGGATACGCCGGTGACGCAGGTAAATACGCCGACGGGAATTTTTGCGTCGATATTTTTGAGGTTATTTTGAGATGCGCCCCGAATCCATAAGTTGCGATGTGATACGGGTCGCCTTTTGGGGACGGCAATTTTTTCTCTTCCCGAAAGATAAGCGCCTGTCACCGAGCGGGTTCTTCTCGCCACCTGTTTCCACGATCCTTCGGCGACTATCCGACCGCCGAGGTGCCCGGGGCCGGGTCCAAAATCCACTACCCGGTCCGCACGGCGCATGGTGTCTTCGTCGTGTTCGACGACGATTACGGTATTGCCCACGTCCCGCAGGTGGCACAAGGCGTCGAGCAATCGCCGATTGTCGCGGTGGTGCAGACCAATTGACGGTTCGTCCAGCACATAGGTTACGCCTACCAATCCGGATCCGATCTGGCTGGCGAGGCGAATGCGTTGCGCCTCTCCGCCCGATAGTGTCGGTGCCGTGCGATTGAGTGTGAGATAGTCGAGGCCCACATCGAGGAGAAATTTCAATCGTCCGCGAATCTCTTTTAAGGCGTCTTCGGCGATTCGCGCCTGGGTCTCGGTCAATTTGAGGCTTTGAAAAAAGGCATATGCGCGATCGACTGTCATCGCGGTGACATCGGGCAGGGTCTGTCCTTCGATTTTGACGGAGAGAGCTTCGGGTTTCAAGCGCGTGCCTTCGCATACGGGACATATACCCACGCGCATGAAGGGTGCGAGACGTTTGCGTACTATCTGGCTCCGTCCCTCGGCGTACTGTCGCTCCATTGGGGGCAGGATGCCCTCAAACCCATCGCGATGGCGTTTTATGCTGCCGTTGCTGCGGCGCCATTCAAAGGTCATTTTGCCGTCTATGCCGTATAATAATGCCTGTTGTCCCTCTGGTGAGATGCGCTTATAGGGCGTTTGTAAATCTGCGCCATGGCGCTTCAACACGCCTGCGTAATAGTGAGATTTCCACCGATTTTTGGGCACGCCCAGCGGCGCGATAGCGCCCTCTATCACAGACAATTCGGGATTTGGGACGACTTTTGCCAGATCCATTGCATAGCGCGTGCCCAATCCGCGGCAGCCGGGGCACATGCCCTGTGGGCTGTTGAATGAGAACAATTGCGGTACAGGCTCCTGCGCGCTGCGCCCGCAGGTGGGACAGGAAAAGTGCGTGCTCAGCAGGAGGTCGTCCGCGCCCTCTGCGCTGACGATTATCGCCCCTTTGCCCATTATGAGACCGGCATCGACGGCTTCGCCAATGCGTCCCCGCATTGTTTTTTTTGCGATAACCCGATCGATTACGACCTCGATATCGTGTCTTTTGTAGCGCGCCAATTTCGGGGTTTGGGTCAATGTTGTGATCTGTCCATCCACGCGCGCGCGGATATATCCCTCTTTTTGCAGATTTTCAAACAGGTCGTGATACTCTCCTTTTCGGCCCTGTACGAGAGAAGATAGAATGTGAATGCGCGTGCCCTCACCCAGTGCCATGATTCGATCCACAATGCCGTCGCGCGTTTGCGCCCCAATTGGCGTATTGTCATGCGCGCAATGGGGGGTGCCTATTCGCGCAAATAATACGCGCAAATAGTCGTAGATTTCGGTTATTGTGCCCACGGTTGAGCGGGGATTGCGTCCTGCGGTTTTTTGTTCGATGGAAATCGTTGGGGATAATCCCGTGATTTGATCGACTTCGGGTTTTTCCATTTGCCCCAAAAATTGACGCGCATACGCGGATAGGGATTCCACATAACGCCGCTGGCCCTCCGCATAGATGGTGTCAAAAGCCATTGATGACTTGCCCGAACCAGATACACCGGTAAAACATATTAGCGCGTGTCGGGGCAATGTCAGGTCTATATTTTGCAAGTTGTGTACTCGCGCACCTTTTACGACGATGCTTTTTGTTTCCATAAGACTCCCAATTTTTAATTTTTAATTTTTTCGCATTCCAATATACTACACACACGTTCACCCATCAAGAGATAACTCATCAGGTGATTGCAATAAGGGAAAATCCTTGTCATAGGGCTTCTTTCGCTTTATACTTCCATTTGCCAATATTTGCCCTACTACGCACGGGGGACAGTATGACAAAAATTTTGACTATTGACAGTGAAGAAGCCGCTGTGAACCGAATTGTCAAGATTCTCGAGTCCAATGATTATCAAGCACAGAGCGCGACAACGTGGACCGAAGCGGTTGACGCGATTGCGCACGGACAACCCGATCTGGTGTTGCTCAATCTCGAGATGCCGATTGTTCACGGCGATGTGTTGGTCGAATTTATTCGCGAAGAAGGCTTTGAAATGCCGGTGATTGTGGTATCGTTTCCCGTTGAGGAAGCGGTAGCCACAGCACTCATGGAACAGGGTGTTTACAGTATTGTTGAAAAACCATTTGAAGACAAGACACTTATCGAAAAAATAGAACGCGTGCTCGAAATAGCTGAATCAGAAGAAGTAGAATCGGATATATCTGCAGATGCAGAAGAGGCTGAGGAGGGAGAGAAAGTATCGGAGGAAAGTATTGAAGAAGCAGAGGACGAGGAAGTACAATCGGAAGCGCCCTCTGATGATGAGGATAAATCAGAACCTTTCCTCAAGCAACCGCGCGATCTGAGAACTTCGTCGCCCACTAAGATGAGCAAGCGCAAAAAGATTATCATGTTCGCCATAATCGGGTTCTATGTTCTCATGGGGGTCTTTGCCATCATGTATTTTTTTACAGACGCAGTCCCGGCATTTGTAGGTCGGATACTCAGTAACTGGTAGAAAGGAGTTTTCAATGGGATTAAATGTCGCCGTGGTCGGTTTGGGAGGCATTGGCAACCGACACGCTACTATTTATAATGGTTACGACCAATGCAATCTGGTTGCTGTTTGCGATATAGACCAAAAACGCGCAGACGCCGCTGCGTCGCAATACGGTGTCAGGGCATTTTACACTGTGCGAGATATGCTGGACGCAGGCCTGGATATCACTGTGGCCAGTGTTGCGACTGCCGGTCATGAAAATGGTGGCGATCACTACAAACCCACGATGGAACTCCTGGAAGCAGGTGTCCATGTACTCGGCGAAAAACCCATTTCTAACAATATCGACGAAGCAAAAGAGATGGTCGCCAAAGCGCGAGAGAAAAATCTGCGCTATGGCATTGACCTCAACCACCGCTTTACACCTGCTGCTGCACGCGCCAAAGAATGGGTTGACCAGGGTAGGCTGGGCGAGATCAATATCATCAATATGACCATGTGGATCAATAATCCCCGAGAGACGTCGCCGTGGTTCCACATTCGGGCCCTGCACCCGCACTCTATTGACGTTATGCGCTACTTTTGTGGCGATATTGAAAAGGTGAGTGCCTTTTTTAAGCGCGGTCTGGACAAAGATGGCAATCGCCGCGTGTGCTGGTCGAATATGCAACTCAATATGCGTTTTGCAGACGGTACGGTGGGTAATCTCACCGGAAGTTATGACGCCACGGGGCCGGGTGGTTCTTATGGTCTTGAACGTCTCGAGGTGGTGGGGGCAGACGCCCGCTTTGTGCTGGAAGAAGCCTGTGAACGCCTGCATTTTCATCCCCGCCGCTCAATGGAACTCGAACGCTATGACTATATCGGCGGTATGATGGGGTTCAACGAGACATTTCAAAGCCGCATTGGGCGGTGGATAGAGCAAAATCTCGAAGACGCATCTCCCGAAGATATCGAGGGTTCGGGTGAAGAAGCACTCAAAGCACAGATGGTTATTGAAGCTGCGATAAGATCGTGGGAGACAGATGCGGTCGTTGCTGTTAAAGATGTGTGACAGGAGATAAAAACTCGGTGAAACCAATTACTACTTTTGTGGTCAAACCCTCGCTTCCCAAAGCGCTTCAGGGTCTCGAAGCACTGGCTTATAATCTGCGCTGGGCCTGGGATCCGGATACGATGGATCTCTTTCGACGCATTGATCCGATTCTCTGGGAAACAGTGTACCATAACCCGGTGCGTATGCTCAATGATATCAGCCAGGAACGCCTGAATCAACTTTCTGAAAATCCTGGATTTATGGCGCATTTTAAGCGGGTGTCTGAGTCTTTCCGCGCGTTTATGGATGGGGAGACTTATTTTCACTCTGCTCACGGCAAAACAGCGCCCGATGTTCAAATCGCCTATTTTTCTGCGGAGTTTGGTCTTACCGAGGGTCTGCCGATTTATTCGGGCGGTCTGGGTGTGTTGGCCGGAGATCACCTCAAGTCTGCGAGTACTCTGGGGTTGCCATTTTCTGCTGTGGGCCTGCTGTATCAACACGGCTATTTCAATCAGTATCTCACAAATGACGGTTGGCAGCAAGAAGAATATACAGAAAATGACTATTACGCGCTGCCCGTCCAGATTGTTCGCGATGAACGCGGGCGGGATGTTACCATTACCCTTGCATTTCCCGAGGCAGAAGCGCGGGTGCGGATATGGAAAGTGCAGGTTGGACGCATTCCTCTGTACTTGCTCGATACCAATTTGGTGGAAAACCCGCCAGCTATCCGCGAAATTACGGCACAACTTTACGGTGGGGATAGTGAAACGCGCATCCGACAGGAAATTTTGCTGGGTATTGGCGGCGTGCGCGCGCTCAACGCGTTGGGCATACAGCCCACGGTATGCCATATGAATGAGGGGCATTCGGCTTTTCTGGGGTTGGAGCGCATCCGGCAGGCGATGCACGACGACGGTGCCACATTTGATCAGGCCGCAGAGTACACGTCAGCAGGTCACGTTTTTACGACCCATACCCCGGTTCCGGCCGGGCACGATGTTTTTCCCGTTTCTCTAATCGAAAAGTACTTCAGGTCCTACGCGCATGAACTCGGTCTTTCCATGCCCGCGTTTCTCGCTTTGGGACAGGGCGGTCCCCAAAGATCCGGCGACGGTTTTAACATGACTGTGCTCGCGTTCAGGCTCTCGTCCTATCGCAATGGCGTCAGCAAACTCCACGGCGAGGTCTCGCGCAATATGTGGCAATCGCTGTGGCCCGGGTTGCCGAAGAATGAAATCCCCATTGCGTCGGTTACCAATGGCGTTCACATTGCTTCCCATATTTCGCAACAAATGCGCGCTCTTGAAGACAACTATATGGGGCCTCGGCGCCTGGAGGAGCCGCACGATCAGAGTGTATGGGAGACGATAGACCACATTCCGCCGGAGGAACTGTGGCGCGTCCACGAGCGCAGGAGAGAACGCCTCGTTGCATTTGCTCGGCAACGCCTCAGAAAGCAGTTGCAGCGAGAAACAGCGTCGTCAATCGATATGGCGCGCGCCGACGAGGTCCTGACTGCCGATGCGCTTACGATTGGTTTTGCCAGGCGTTTTGCAACGTATAAGCGCGCCACACTTTTGTTTCACGACCTCGAAAGACTCACGCGCATCCTGTGCAATGAAGAACGTCCTGTTCAGGTTATTTTTGCGGGCAAGGCGCATCCGCAAGACCACGCGGGGAAGGAATTTATTCAGGAAATTTTCAGTCTCACGCAGCGCGAGTATCTCCATCGGCGTCTGGTTTTTATCGAGAATTACGATATGTGTGTGGCGCGTTATCTCGTGCAGGGGGTCGATATCTGGCTGAATACGCCGATGAGACCCCAGGAAGCGAGTGGGACCAGTGGCATGAAAGCCGTTGCCAATGGTGCGCTAAATCTCAGTGTGCTCGATGGCTGGTGGGCAGAAGCGTATCAACCTGAATTGGGCTGGGAGATCGGTCACGGCAAAGAATACGACGATCCGGCGTATCAGAACCAGATTGAAGCGCGGGCAATTTACAATATTCTGGAGAAAGAAGCGGTGCCGCTCTTTTATAATCGCGGTGTGGATGGGTTGCCCAGAGGATGGATCGCCCGGATGAAGAGTGCTATGCGCGTGTTGTGTCCGAAGTTCAATACCCACCGCATGGTGCAGGAATATACCGAGCGGTTCTACTTGAAGGCGCATGCGCGATCGAGAGATCTTTCGGATAATAATGGCGCAAGAGCCAGTGCTCTGGCCGAGTGGAAGGATAGGGTTCGCCACGGGTGGAAGGATGTGGCGGTCCGTTCTGTAACGTCGAGCCAGACGCAAACATCGCATGTGGGCGATAAGGTCGAGATTCGCGCAGATGTCGCACTGGGCGACCTGGCTGTAGATGATGTGGCTGTCGAGATTTTTCACGGGCAGGTCGGCACAGAGGGGCAAATTGTCCAGGGTGAGCCGCTGCCGATGGTGCTTGTGGATCCCCATACTTTTGTGGGGCACCTGTCTTTACAAAAAAGCGGCCGATGGGGCTATACAGTTCGCATTCGCCCGCACCACCAGGACCTCAATTCAATATGTGATACCGGGTTGATTACCTGGGCGTGATGCTATGACCAAACTCTCCTCAAAATCCCTCGCAGATGATCCTGCCTTTGACGCATTTCTCCAGCATGCGCTTCAAAGTCGTTCCGATCACAATGTAGAACTCTTGACCCGCGCCTTTTATTTTGCCAGGAAGGCACATCAGGATCATTTTCGCAAGTCGGGCCAGCCGTATATTGTTCACGCGCTTGAGGTTGGGCGCATTCTTGTCGATCTCAATCAGGATACTGCAACTCTGGTGGCTGGTATTTTGCACGATACCATAGCGCACGGCACAGCAACCCACGCACAAATTGCACGTCATTTTGGTTCTCATATTGCCGATCTGGTTGACGGTGTGACCCGGATCAAAGATCTGTCCTTCCAGTCACAAGAGGCCGATCAGGCTGAGAATTTCCGCAAGATGTTTCTGTCTTTGATCAATGATTTGCGCGTTGTTCTCATTAAGTTTTGCGAACGTCTGCACAATATGCGTACGCTGGATCCCCTGCCTCCTGAAACGCGCGAGCGCATGGCGCGCGAGAGTCTGGATATTTACGCGCCTCTGGCGCATCGTTTGGGAATTGCGCGCATTCGGTGGGAGCTTGAAGATCTGGCTCTCAAGTGGCTCGAACCCGAAGCCTATCGCGCGATTAGGAAAAAGATCCGTCTCAAGAGACGAGAGCGCGAGGCCTATATCGAAGAGATGCGCGTGCCGCTGCAAAAAATGCTCAAGGAGGCAAATATCCGAGGGGAGATCGCGGGACGTCCCAAGAATTTTTTCAGTATTCACCAGAAGATGCAGACGCGTAGCAAAGCTTTTGAAGATATCTACGATTTGTTGGCTATTCGCATACTGGTCGATACGGTCCAGGAATGCTATCACGTTCTGGGTATGATTCACTCGCTCTATACACCGGTTATGCCCCGTTTTAAGGATTTTATTGCAACGCCCAAGAGCAATATGTATCAGTCTTTGCACACGACGGTGATAGGTCCGCGCGGGTTGATGATTGAGGTGCAGATACGCACCCACGAGATGCACCAGACAGCAGAGGAGGGTATTGCGGCACACTGGCTTTACAAAGAGGGGTCTCCAGAAAGGTCGGAACTCGATCAACACATAGACGGGCTTCGCAATCTGCTCGAGTGGCAGGGGGAGACATCGGATCCTCAAGAAATTATCGAGGAACTCAAGATCGATCTTTTTTCAAATGAGATTTATGTTTTTACGCCCCAGGGCGATTTGATTCAGCTTCCCGATGAGGCCACACCTGTCGATTTTGCCTTTGCAGTGCATACCGAGATTGGCAACCGCTGCGTGGGCGCCCGCATCGATAGCCAGATGGTGCCACTTTCTACGCCGCTTGAAACAGGGCAGACGGTTGAGATTATTACGTCGCCACACCAGCATCCGCACCGCGATTGGCTCAATTTTGTCAAGAGTGCCAAGGCGCGAAGTTGTATTCGCCGGGTTCTGCGCGAAGAGGCTTTTAATCAGACAGAGACTTTTACTGCTACCATCCAGGTTACGGGCAAGGATCGCACCAATTTGTTGTCCGATATGACACAGGTTATGTCCGATCTGGGTGTTCCCATTGTGGGTGCCAGTATCGAGACCCATCGCGAGGAATTTAACAACCAATTCCAGGTGGAGATCAAAGATGCCGATCACCTCGAAGAACTTCTGCAAAATCTCCGCAGGATTCCCAATGTCATGTCTGCTTATCGCCTTGAAGCCCCCCCGGAAAGTTCGTCTTGAGTAGTGGAATGGGGATAATAAAAAGCCGACGTTTGTGCGTCGGCTTTTTTATTTTCATCTGGTTTGCAGATGGGCGCTTACTCTGGTTCAAATAAACCCCACTTTGAGTCGGCTGAGTCCCTGATGATTTCCCTGTCCGAAAGCAGGACATGAAATCTGTATCGGCTGCCATTAACAGGCATCTGAGCATAGACCGAATAGCAACGCCTGCAAGCCGTTATCTTGATCTCTGTGTCGCAGGGGATGCAGTCCCAAACTCCCGAAGGTTTTCTTTTGCATCGCAGGCACTCTATTTGTTCGATCAGGTTTTTGTTGCGTTCCTGGAATTTCTCCAACTCACCAGAAATGACCATGGGACCTATATACGATACACCTGCAGAGTTGCACACCTTACAGAACGACTTTTCGTCACCATCCATCGTGCGTTTTTCACCCGAGAAGTCGTCGTACACCAGCAGGCAATGCCCACACGCGAAAATGCCCTCCACGTCTGGCTCGCGATTCTCAAAACGCCTGAAGTATGCCAGAATATCGGACTTGTCATTATCGGGCAGTTTTTCGAATGGTTGCATTTTGGTTCCACACTCGTGACAGCAACAGCCAAAGAATTTTTTTGCCCATCGACCAAAAGTCCCGAGGATTACGATGATGAGAATGGCCAAAATAATAAACGCTTCCACAGTCGGTTCCTCAGGTTAGTGGTTATCACAACGAACCTCTATATGTCTGGATACATTCCTGCACTGCACAGTATAAAATTTGGAGGCTCTTTCAGCAAGCCTGAATCACATGACGTATAACAAAATAAAAACCGCTCACTGAATTTAAGGAGCGGTTTTTGAATGATGAACAGAAGGGAAATCGCGTCACACATCCAATGGGTATAGCTTGCTGAAATTTACACTATTTGTGCCAATGTGAGTCTATTTAAAATATACCGCCTTAAAATGCTTTCAATACGTTTTTTAAAATGCGCTCTTCCCTTTGAGAAATATCATCTAACAAGGTGATAATCTTCAGAATACGTTCCACATCCCACGCTCTCTTGGCCTCCGCCAACGCTCGCAACTTAAGCATCATCAGATGAACCTGATGCGCCTTATGCTCAACCTCCTTATACGCCT
>JAPPAB010000110.1 GCA_026705765.1 Gemmatimonadota bacterium | reverse complement strand
TTGCGATTCCAAAGGTGTTGTTTTCAATGCGCGTCAATTCCATTTTGCCGTCGGTTATATGACGGGCGATGTCGCTGCTTTTCACAATGCTATCTACGCCCCGCACCAATACGCCCGATGTGACGGTGCCCACGTCTTTGATCCTGTTCAATACATAACCTTCTGTTTCTATGACGGGGTTGGCACCGACCACTTCCGGGTGTTGTTCGAGCAATTGGACGATGGGGGCGTAATTTTCGATGCGTTCGCTGTATGGACGCCGCACGGTTATATGGGGATTGATGCCTACCTGGCGGTCAAAGATCATGTCCGCATAGCCATTCATTACCGATAGGGTGATGACGAGTGCCCCAACTCCCAGCCCGACACCTATGATGGCGATGATTGTGGTTAATCCCATGCGACGACTAACGCTGAAGAGGTGTCGTCTGATTATGATCCATTCATAGCCCACTTCTTTCCCCCTGCTTTTATACAAAAAATCCCGATTCAGAAACACATCGGTGTTTAGAATCAGGATTTTTGTGTTGCGATGTTCAGATTGCAGTTTTCACAAATTGTTTTTTCCCAGGGAACTGAGCCTGTCTCTCAACCGAGCCGCCTGTTCATATCGCTCTTCGGCAATGGCTTTTTGGAGTTTTTGCGCCAGTTTTTGTTGCAATGTGATTGGACGGTCGCGTTCTATTTCTTCGGCCCATTCCGAAAGGGCTTCGATTTCGTCGTCTGCTTCAATGCCGGAATTTACCACACAGGTTTGAATTTTGTCGATTCCTTCTTCAATGTGATTCAGGGCGCCGGAATGATCGCCTTTTTGCAAACAAATTTCACCTCGCGCACGGGTGTGAACCATGAGTACATAGGGCCGGTAGTGTTCAAATATTTCCCGGTCTTGTTCATTTTTGGCATAAGCCCGCACGAGATCCAGTAGTGCCAGATTGTGGGCGGTGTCGCGTGCGACTGCTTCGAAATCGCCCAACCGCATCAGACAGACATAGCGGTGATAGAATAACAATCCCTCCTGGCTCAGTTCGAGGCATGCATTTCTGTCGAGGTAAAAGTTTTCATCTGTGCCAGATTGAGTTTGTTCGGCTTCGAGCTGGTCTAAATAGTATTCGAGCAGTGAAAAATGACCGTTCGGACGCGTTCCGTCAGGCCGATCATTTAATTCCATTTGCATTACGCCCAGGTCCAGGCGTACTTGCAATTTTTCTCGTCCGTCCAGGCCCTGAATTTTGCGTACACAAATATCGGTGGGGTCATAATCCCAGTTAGACAAAAATGGGCTGAGGTCGCGTTTCATTATTTTTCCTTTTTTTAGTCAGTCTGTAAATGTCGGGGAAATATGGAGAAAACCCCGTCAAATGTCAACCCGTTTGCAAAGGCTACATCGCTTGACAAGTACATCTGGCGGGCGTTATTTTGGGGTGTCCATTACAGTTGGAAGGCTCTGAACAGATATGTCTAAATCTGATAATGAAGGTACTGTTATCCGTCATCACCTCGGTAATTATGTCGTCCAGACTGCCGAGCGCGTGGTGATGTGCGCGCTTTCGACTCGTTTGCGGAAGCAGCTCGAATATCCCGAAGCTGCGCCGGGTTCGCGCCGCCGCCGCGTGCAGTCTGTGAGACGGGTGCGGGTGATTGATCCGGTTGCGGTTGGGGATCGCGTGGTTTTTTCTGAGGGTGCGGATAATAGGGGTATGATCCGCGAGGTGCGTCCCCGCAGCAATAAGGTTTCTCGGCGCGCGTCTGGCGGGTCTTATAGGGAGCAGCTTTTAGCTGCGAATGTCGATCAGGTTGTTCCGATTGTGTCTGCGGGTGAGCCGGAGCCGGACTGGATTTTGCTGGATCGCATGATAGGTATTGCAGAGTGGCAGCAGATACCGGTGTCTCTGTGTCTCAATAAGCTCGATCTCGCCGATGAGGCCTGGGCAGACCGGGTTATGCGTCCGTACAGGGCGATGGGATATCCCGTGGTTTATACCAGTATTATTTCCGATGCGGGTAAGGAGGCGTTTTACGATCTTCTGCGGGGGAAGATTACCCTTTTTATGGGGGCTTCTGGCGTTGGAAAGTCGAGTTTGCTCAATTGGTTACAACCCGGGTTGCAGTTGCGTACAGGACCTGTTAGCAAAGCTACGGGCGAGGGGATACATACGACGACTCATACGGAATTGGTCGCGCTTGATGGGGAAGGGTTTGTCGGCGATATGCCCGGTGTTCGAGAGTTTTATCTGTACGATATAAGTCCCGAAGATGTTCCCGTTCTTTTTAGAGATTTTCACCCGTTTCTCGGCGGCTGTCGCTTTCGCGATTGCTCACATGTCCACGAACCTAACTGTGCGGTGAGGGCGGGTGTGGATGATGGGGAGATCGCGCTTCAGCGCTATGAGAGTTATCAGAGGTTGCGAGAGAGGCCGTAGGTATTTAAAAAACCCGCGTCAGGAATAGGGACAAAAACGCTTCGGCATTGACGTGCATCGCGCAATCGACGGGTTTTCCAAGACGATAGGGGGGAGGCAGGCCGCGGCGGTCTGTGACGACCTGGCCCATGGTGAGGTCGCCCGATGTTTCTATGTCGATGTACAGGGTTTCTGAGCGGAGGTGTTCGGGTGCGATGGCCGCGCCTACGGCGAGTGGGTCGTGCAGGTACACGATTGGCTCGCGGTTGAGTTGTCGATAGAGGGCGAATACGTTTTGCACGGCATCGACGACGAATTGAGATGCGACTGTTTTCATGGGGGCGATCCGGTTTTCGATATCCGTTTCGGATAATACGACCTGACGCGTTGCGTCCAATGGTACGATCAGAAGTGCCGCGTCCGAATGTACGACTTTTTGTGCAGCGTGGGGGTCGGCGTAAAAGTTGAATTCTGCTACGGGTGTTGAGTTGCCGGTTTCTGCAATAGCTCCGCCCATTACGATTACCTGTTTGGCTTTTTGAAGTATGCCCGGTTGGCGCTGTTCGGCCAGTGCCAGATTTGTCAGGGGTCCGACGGCTATTATTGTGATTTCGCCCGGTTGGTCGGATAGGGTTTGCACGAGGAAATCGACGGCGTTGCCTTTTACCTCTTGAGATGGTTCTGGCAATACGGCTTGTCCCATGCCGCTTTCGCCATGGACTTCGGTGGCAAATACGGGGTCGCGTTTTAAGGGTTGGTCTGCGCCTGCGAAGACGGGTATTTCTGTGCGTTCCAATAGTTGCAATAGTCCCTGTGCGTTGCGCGTACCGGTGTTGAGAGGAACGTTGCCGCTTACTGTGCAGATGCCGATTACGTCGAGTTCGGGGGATCCCAGGGCGAGCATGATGGCCAGCGCGTCATCCACGCCGGGGTCGGTGTCTAAGATTGTGGGTTGTGTGGTCGCCATATCGCTAAATCCCGTATAACGGTTCGTACTTTGCCCTCAGATGCCGCATTAAGGGTTCATGGCTCAGGGGTTTTCCGGTTACGACTTCGATGAGTTCGTTTGCGCGGTAGCGCTGTCCCTGCGAGTAGATTTTTTGAGTTAGCCAGTTTTTCAGGGGGTCGAATACGCCTTCGGCAAATTGTGCATTCAGGTCGCCCACGTCCTGGCGCGCTTGTTCAAAGAATTGCGCGGCGTACAAGTTGCCCAGGGCATAGGTTGGAAAGTACCCTATCCCTCCGCCGCTCCAGTGTATGTCTTGCAAACACCCCAGAGCATCGTCCGGGGGTGTTAGTCCCAGATATTTTTCAAATGTTTCGTTCCAGACGCCGGGGACATCTTCGGCTTTTAATCCGCCATCGATCAGTGCTTGTTCGAGTTCAAAGCGCAACATGATGTGCAAGTTGTACGTGGCTTCGTCGGCTTCTACGCGGATATATGAGGGGGCGACGGCGTTGATTGCGGCGTAGAAGTCGCGTTGGGAGACATCGCTTAGTGCGTCTGGAAATGCGGCTTGCACTTTGGGGTAGAAGTGTGCCCAAAATGCTTCACTACGGCCGACGAAGTTTTCCCACATGCGCGATTGAGATTCGTGTATGCCTAGGGATACAGATCCTCCCATGGGTGTGCCGTAATGTTCGTCGTTTAAGCCCTGGTCGTATATGCCGTGGCCCGCTTCGTGCATGATGCTGAAAAATGATTCGGAAAAGAAGTGTGTGTTATACCGCGTGGTCAGGCGCGTGTCGCCCGGTCCAATGCCGCTGCAAAATGGGTGTGTGGTGATGTCTAAGCGCCCGTTGTCAAAGTTGAAGCCGATTTGCGCGGCGGCGGTTTTTCCAAATTCTTCTTGTTGGTCTATGGGATATGTGCGTGTGAGGATATTTTCGTCGGGCTTTTTGCCGGATTCGGCGATTGCACCCACGAGTTCGACGAGTTCGTCGCGCAAGCCCGAGAAGACCCGGGTCAGGTTTTCAGTGGTTTCGCCGGGTTCGTAGTCGTCTAATAGGGTGTCGTAAGATGTTTCGCCCGTGTTCAGCGCGCGGACTTGTTGGTGTTTTAGATCGAGGATCTTTGTGAGGTGGGGTTGGAACAGGGCGTAGTCCGATTTTTCGCGCGCTTCTCGCCATACTTGCTGCGAGATGGTGGCTACGCGGGCGAGTTCTTCGACGAGGGACCGGGGCAGTTTGATAGCCCGATCGTAGTCCCGGCGAAGTTCTCGTATGTTGATTGCGGCTTCGGAATGCGGTTCGGAGATGAGGTCGCTGTTTTCTATTTCTGCGAGATAGTCGCCGATTTGAGGGGCGGTTGCGCGTTCGTGTATCATGCCGCTGAGCAATGCGAGTTGCTCGGCGCGATGCCCGGCTCCGCCTTTGGGCATGTAGGTCTGTTTGTCCCAGCCCAATACACCGGCACAGGATCCCAGGAGGGAGATTTGTTTTATTTCTGCGATCAATTTCTGATATGTGGATTCGACATCGGCCATTTTTGCTCCTTGTGATGGTTTTTCAATGCGATGCATAGTAGGACAAAATCTACGTACCTACCATGCACCCGTCAAGCGCAAATACCGTTCTTCAGGTATCTGCTGAGTCTCTGATCTTAAAAGCCGGATATTTGAGCGCACAATCAGAAAAGCACTTGAAAGAAGACGCAATTCTGAGTATGCTTTGTGAGGCTTGTGTTTTCACGAAGCGCATCGCGCAAAAATAAGCCTGATGCCTACCTTCTATGTCATTGCGGCATGGTTTTGAGCCGCAATCCAGTTTGGTTTTATTTTTATGCTATCCTTAATTTCACTTAAAATTCAGAAAACACCCGGTGTCTGCGGCGGCAGAGCATGCGTAGGCAATACACGCATTCCCGTTTGGACGCTGATCAATTTTTTTCAGCAGGGCGCATCCGATGAAGATATGATACAGGCTTATCCTGCACTCACTGTTGATCATCTGAATCTCGTGCGGGAATACTACAAGACGCATCGCGCAGAAATTGACTGCGATATTAGAGAACAGGGGAAAGAGCCAGAAGAACCTTTAACAGATGAGGCCCTTGTGCAAGTGGCTGATGCACGTTTCGTCGAACTCGACAAAACAGAAGCAAAAGATGCCGAGTCCAAATTGAAGAGGAGTCATGATGGCACATCGCAACTTTGATCAGGAGAAACGCATGAATGCCATAGAAACCTTCAAAATGGACAAGAGCGCCCTTTCAGTGAGATCTCTTTCTGAAGAATCAGATGAGACGGCATATTGGCAGACCAAAACGCCACATGAACGCCTGGAGGCCGTTGAGTTGATGCGGCAGATTAAATATAGCTACGATCCAGCTACCACACGGATACAAAGGGTTCTTGAAGTTGTTCAACTAAAACAGAATAAGTAAATGTGAGGATTGCATGGCAGTTGCTACAGAAGACCTGATTGCGGAAATGGTCAAGGCCATTGTGGATGAGGTTGATCCCGTGCAGATTATTCTTTTTGGTTCGCAAGCCAGAGGAAATGCGAAATCAGGTTCAGATGTGGATTTGCTTGTCGTAGAAGAACAGCCCTTTGGTCCACAGCGCAGCCGTTACAAAGAGATTAAACGGATCAGACGCTCCCTTTCGTCCTATCGCGTTTCCAAAGATATTCTGGTGTACAGTCAGAATGAGGTCGATACCTGGCGGAATTCTATCAATCACATTATTGCGCGAAGTTTACGAGAGGGAAGAGTGATTTATGAACGATTTAAGGGTTTATAATCGGAAAATGATGTATGAAGAATAACCGCGATGTTATCCAAGCACTTGTCGATGCGTTTCCAACAGAACCCGTGTGTGTGGCTGATGCGCTGTCGGATGGGCGGTTTTTTCTGGATGAGAAATACGATGCCCTGTCCCGGCGGCTCGGTGAGATGTTCTGGTTGCCGGTGTCACATGCTTATGTCGTGTTCTGTTATGCGTATAGCGCGCTGTTTGGCATTCCAGATTTTACGCGTGAAGCCCTGATGCGCCAGCCCGATCGGTTTTCACAAAAGCGTTTGGCGCTGACGATTCGCTCGACGAGTGGTTTTGTACTGGATGGCTTTGGCTATGACCGCCGCACGGAGCGGTATCGCAAAGATATTTATTGGCCCGGTCCGGTTATTCGCACTGTGCATGTGGAGAGTCCCAGGCACAATAAGGCGCGAATTTCCAATCCGGCAATGGCGTATTTTGGGTATCATCTCATCCGCGCAGCGGAATGGCTTTTTGTGCATCGCGAGGATGCAGATTTTTCCAGAGAACGTCGGCGGCACTATGATTTTGTTGGTGACTTTTTCCGCACGGCTGATTATCCTTTTCCTGTGGATCGCCGCGACGCGAGGGAATTTTCGAGGCAGGTCGATGGGTTGCTGGCTGGGGATGACTGTGCGGATTGCTGGGACAACATCCGCCATGCGGCAAGAGATCTGGACGTGGATCTCGATTTCGAAGATCTCGCGTCTTTTTTGCCGAAACGCACGGGTGCGTTTTTTAAACAGGTTATTTTATAATTAGGTTATAATAGGGAGGCATGATATGTCGAAGAGCCTCTTTAATAAGGTCGCTCACTCTTTTTTCACTCTCTTCAAAAGGAGGCGTCACATGGCCCGGATAGAAATTGAATATTGCGCATCTTGAGGCTATGAACCACAATCCGTCGGGATGACGGATCAAATTGTCAATGCGTTTAAGCAGGATATCGAAGCTATTACCCTGATTCCGTCCAGCGGTGGTCGCTTTGAGGTTACGGTTGATGGCGAACTGGTGTTCTCCAAACTCAAGGAGAAACGCTTTCCAGAATACGAGGAAATTCAACCGCATATTCAAAGTCGCGTTTCGTGAATTGGGGATGCTGAAAATAAGTGAGCCGGGGCAAGAAAAGCTCCGGCTTAAAGGAGGCTTTCATGAGCGATCTCAATGTCGGCATTGTTGGACTCGGCTGGGTAGCTGGGGCACATATTGATACGTTTAAGGCGGTCAACGGTGCAAATGTCACGGCGATATGTTCTCGCCGGGATCACAACGAAGATGATCTTGCAGCAGAATACGGCACGCCTTTGAAGGCGTATAAAAATTACGATGAGATGATCGCAGATCCCGATATTCATATTATCGATATTTGCACGCCGCACAAATTTCACGCCGATCAAGCGGTTGCGGCTGCCGAGGCGGGCAAACACTTGCTGATCGAAAAGCCTATATGTCTGTCTTATGAGGATCTCAAACGGGTGCGCGATGCGATTGTAGCAGCCGGGGTGCAATCATGTGTGTGTTTTGAGTGTCGCTTTAGCGCGCACTTTTCTATGATCCGCTCGATTATTGACGAGGGGTTGCTCGGCGAGTTGCACTATGGCGAGGTTGATTACTATCACGGGATTGGTCCCTGGTATGGTCAATTTGAATGGAATGTGAAGAAGGATTTTGCCGGGTCGAGTTTGCTCACCGCGGGGTGTCACGCTCTGGATGCGTGTCTGTTCTTTATGGATGGCGATGTGGAGGAGGTGACCAGTCTGGCGACGAGATCGAGGTCCGAGATTTTTGAGCCGTATGAATACGATACCACCACGGTTTCTCTTCTCAAATTTGCCAATGGGAATGCGGCGAAGGTGACGTCGTGTGTCGATTGCTTGCAGCCCTATTATTTTCATATTCATCTTGTGGGTTCCGAAGGCAGCTTGCTGGACAATCGGATCTATTCGCACAAGTTGCACGGTATGAGCAAAGAGAGGTGGAGTACGCTGGAGACATCGCTGATTGACTCCGGCGATGTGGCAGATCATCCCTATGAGCCGCAGTTCCAGGCGTTTGTGGATGGTATCAATGCCAATGAGCCGATGCCGCGCACGAATTTTGATATTGCTTTTGAGACCCACCGCGTCAATTTTGCCGCTGATCTTTCGGCGTCGGAGGGCCGCACGGTCAATCTTTCGGAATTTGATTGATGGGATGATGAGAATCGCAGAAACCCACTCGCGAGGATGGCGGGTGGGTTTTTTTATTTTTCCGGGAGATTAAAGAGGAGGATGCCGGTTGCGACTGCGATGTTGAGCGATTCGACCGGGGCGGCCATGGGTATGGTGACGGTGTGGTGGGATAGGGCGAGGAGGTCGGGGTCGATGCCAAAGGCTTCGTTGCCGAGGAGGAGGGCAACGGGATTTTGGGTTTGGAGTTTGTGGAAAGAGATGCCGCTGGTGTGTGCTGCGATGATCCGGATGTTGCGCTGGCGGAGAGAGTGTAACAGGGCGGGTCCGTCCTGGAGGGGGAAGACGGGCATGCGAAAGATGGCGCCCATGGTGGCGCGCACGACTTTGGGGTTATAGACTTCGACCGATCCGCGGGTGAGAAAGATGCCTTTGCATCCGGCGGCTTCGGCTGTTCGCATGATGACGCCCAGGTTGCCGGGGTCAGAGATGCGGTCGAGGATGAGGAATGGGCCGTTGGTGTTGAGGACGGTTTTGGGATCATAGGTCGGCATGGATACCACGCCGAGTACGCCTTGCGGTGTGTCTGTGTCTGACATGTGTTTGAAGGCGCGCCAGTCGGTTTGCTGGATGGGGATGCGTTGTGCGAGAGTCGCCTGGTAGAGGTTTTCGAGGCGCGTGTTGCGGGCGATGCTTTCGCGACAGAAGATGAGTTGTTCGAGGGTGTCGCTGCTTTTGAGTGCTTCTTCGCATAGGCGAATGCCCTCTATGAGGTATTTTTGTTCTGCCTGACGCAGTTTGCGGCGTTTCAGGTTCAGAATTTTTTTGGCGTTTTTGATGGCCATGGGCTATGGGGTGTGGTTTTTGGTGATGGTGGCGCGCAATTCGCGCAGTTCTTCCCATATTGCTTTTTCGCGTTTGGACAGGCTCAAGAAGTAGAGCAGGATGGCGACCCATATGATGATGTACGCCGCGGTCATGTATTCGAGGTGTTGCATAAGTGCCTCCGTGAAAAAGTTATATTTCGGTTTTTAGTGATTCGAGTTCGTCCCGCGCTTTTGCGAGTGATACGCGCTTGAAGAGCAGGGCGAAAAAGAGCGCGAAGAAGGTGATGACGCAGAAGAAGAATGCCGTCTTCATGTCGGGCGGCAGGCTGATTTCTTCGCCGCGAACCACTTCCGGGTGGTGCGTGCGCCACAGTTTGGTGGCGTAGTGGATGAAAGGTACGTTGAGGAAGCCGATTATACCGAGTACTGCGCGAAAGCGCGCACTTTGAACCGGGTCTTCGAGGTAGGTGCGCAACATGTGATACGCCGCGAGGATGAGCCAGAGTATGAGGGTGAGGGTGAGTTGCGCATCCCAGACCCACCACGCGCCCCAGATGGGTTTTGCCCAGATTGCACCTGTGATTAAGACCAGGGTGCCAAAGAGCAAGCTCACTTCGGCTGAGCAGGCGGCCCACAGGTCACAGTTTTTGTCGCGTTTCCAGAGATAGAAGATGCTGAAGATAAAGCAGAGAAAGCTGCCCAGGAACATTGAGAATGCAGATGGGACGTGGTAGTAGAAGATCTTTTGTGCCAGTCCCATTTCTTTTTCTATTCCGGCGTATATGAATACCAGATAGGGCGCGATAGATAGGCAGATGAGCGCGAGGATGCCGAAGACAAATGGAAGGATGTAGGGTTTTGGGGGCATTGTCAATCCTCCAGGACATATTCAAATAAGAGCAGGCAGGCGGCGATGTAGAGTGCGACAAAGGCTCCGCTGAGGACGAGCCAGTCTGTGATTTCACTACCTTCGAGAACAGCGCGAAAGGATTCAATGGCTGCGAGAAGTGCCGGGATGAAGATGGGCAGTGTGAGCAGGGGCAAGAAGGCTTCTCGCAGTCGGGTGTTGAGCGACATGGCAGAGAAGAGGGTGCCAATGGTCGCAAGACCGAGGGTGCCCAGCAAGATGGGCAGAATTAGACGGGGGAGTGCTTGTGCGATTTCCAGGTTGAGAAAGATGACGAGGATGGGCAAGATGAGTGCCTGGAGTATGAGCATGGTGAGAGTGTTGCCCAGCATTTTGCCCAAAAATATCGCGCCCGGGTCTGTGGGTGTGAGGCGCAATCCCATCAGGCAGTCGTTTTGTGTTTCGATGGCATAAGATCGGCTGAGGCCCAGCAGTCCTGCAAAAGCCGTGGCTATCCAGAAGATGCCGGGGGCTACTGTTTTTATGATTGGGGATCCGGGTTCATATATAAAATTGAAGATGATGACGACCAGAAATGCGAAGAAGGCCATGGCGCTGAGGCGTTCTCTGGTGCGCCATTCGGTTTTGAGGTCTTTTTGGAGAATGGCGAGGGTTTGTGTAAAGAAAAGAGGCATTTTCAAAGGGTGGTTTTGTTTTCGTAGAGGGTTTGCAATTCGGAATCACGGATGTCTTTTGTCGATGCTTCGTGTACCAATTGGCCCTGGTAGAGGATGCCAAAGTGGTCTGCGAGCGCGAGGCCCCGCGCGAGGTCGTGTGTGACGAGGAAGATGGTGCGTCCTTCTGCTTTGAGGTCGGTGATTATGCTGGATAATACCGACTGAGCCGATGTGTCGAGGCCGGTGAAGGGTTCGTCGAGCAAGAGGATCGATGGGTGGTGAAAGATGGCCCGGGCTATGGCCAGTCGCTGCTTCATGCCCCGTGAGTATTTGTGTATCCGGTCGCGCTGGCGGTTTTTCAGACCAACGGTGAGGAGGATTTCTTCAATGCGGGTATTGAGGTTTTGAAGGCCGTACATGCGTCCGTAGAATGCGAGATTTTCTCGCGCTGTGAGGTCGTCGTAGAGCATGGTTTGATGCGAGATGAAGCCGATGTTTTTGCGTATTTCCTGCGGATTGCGCCGGGTGTTTATACCGCTGACCCAGATGTCGCCCGATGATGGTTTTGATAGTGTGGCGATGAGGCGCAACAGGGTTGTTTTACCAGCTCCGTTTGGGCCAAAGAGTGCAAAAATACATCCCGTTGGTACGGTGAGGTTTATATCTTGCAGGGCCGTGATATGACCAAAACGGCGGGTTGTGTTCTGTATGATGATGGCCGATGTGTTCATTAGTTGCTATCTGATAGATCAATGACTTCGGCTTTGAGGGCATTGCGCCTGTTTTTGTAATCGGGTTCTGAGAGGTTGCCGTTTTCATATCGCTCGTCGAGGTCGGCGATTTGTTCGAGGAGTATTGTGCGACGATTGGGCGTTGTTTTGAGCGTGCGCATGTACAGGACGAGGATTGCGAGTGCGACCACACTGGCTACGGCGATCCATATTGGGGTTTGCGAATTGAATGCGAATGTGGTCTCGGGTGATGAGAGTGCGATGTCGATCTGTGTGCCAGGCGCGAGTTGTTCGGCGCCAAAGCGCTGAAAGACATGGTCGCCCAGGGTTATGCCGCCGAGGTCTCGAAGTACTGTTGTGGAGACGGGGGTATCGGCCGGCTGGACGAACAAGTCCATGCCCGCAGTGGGATAGGTGATGCGTTGTGTGATGCGGTTGGATGGGGGTATGGCAAATGTGAAGAAGGTCTGGCTATTTCCGGGGATGATGGGGCGTGGATCTACGAGCAATGTGCCGTGCAGGTGTACGCCTTGCGGTGCGCGGATGAAGTCGGTTACGCCGTCGGGCAGGGGTATTTCCAGGCCGTGACCGTGGTCGCCGCCCGTGAGGTAGGTGCGGTCGCCGTGGTTGTGTACGATGAAAATATATGTGACTGTGCCAGCCTGGGCATCGAGGAGGATGTGGTGTGAAGATAGGGATATGGCGGTGTCGGATTCCGTGGTTTCAAATACGGGGATGTCAACGGTGTCGCCCGCAGGTGCCGGGTTGCCCGGGTAGTCTATGCCGTTGTATCGGGCAAATAGCATGGGCGGTGGTTCGGCGCCCGGGTCTGAGGGAACGTCGAGGATGAATTGACCTTTGCTGTCGGTGGTGTCGCGCATTACAGTGACGTCTCCAGTCTCATGGAGGATGTACGAGACTTCGACATCGGGTTCAGGACGGTTGAGGGTCTGGTTGATGACGCGACCCGTAAGCGCGAAGGTAGGGGTGGTGATAAGAAGTGTGAGGAATGCGATGAGGGATATAAATGGTTGCATTTTGTTCTCGCGTTTCAAGTCACGCATCTAATATGCGCTGAAATGCCTCGAGATTGGGCACCTGTATCGCCGCACGGTGCAACTGCTTGAGGCGTTGCAAATCGTCTATGACGGCAATGCGGGTGAATAGGGGGTGTGTCTCGGGCATATCAAATCGGATCTCCAACACATCGAGAAGATCTTCAATGGCACGTTGCCTGCCTCCCTGCTCAATACCTTGCTCAATACCTTGCTCAATACCTTGCTCTATGCCTTCTCGCTTAAAGTATTGAATAAGGGATGATTCGCGGATCAGATCCATGAGACCCTCCTTCATAATGATTTCAGAAATCGTTTCAGATTCATACACCAACTCGCTTAAGGTCGCCATGCATGCCAGATAATTGGCCTTGCGCGTCCGTTCTATGCGGCTCGTCTGAGCCGTGTGAATACACTGATGCAACCAGGCTTCCGAAGCCATTCCTTCAGGTGGCTTCATCAATGGCGTGAAAGGAATCAGACCCGAATGCCCCGTATTTAGGATGCGTTGGCCTTCTATTTCGATCAGCCGAATCACATTGTACTGAATCACCACGCGATAGCCAAGCTGGGCTTGCTCATAGAATCCAGGATCGCGCTGCCCAGCATTGGGTCGCAGGTAGATGACATTGGAATAGATCGGCAGACCGTGATGCTCAATGGCGCGTCCGATATACCCTGCCATGCGGCGCGGCATAGGCGGATTGGTGCTGTCGGTAGTTTGAAACTCGTTATGTACCAACGCCTCTTCGTCGCCGATTCTCACGCGGATGAAGCTATCGGCCTGTCGCGCTTCAACTGTGAGTTGCTCCGTGTCAATGACTTCAATTACCTCGATGTCGTCTCGTGCGAGGGCAAAATGTGCGAAGTGGTCGGGATAGTGTTGAATGAGGTATTTGGAGATGATGTCAATATCTGCCATAAGAGATGCCCCGGATCTGAAGGTTAGCGTCTTTTTGGAATACACGCAACTGTCAGAATCCAAAGCAAATATCAGGCCAATGTCACAGCATCGCACGACAAATAGTATAGAGAGTACTTAAATACCCTTATTTATGTCTTCAATATGCTGTATTGTGCCCTTTTTTACAACCTGAATTTGTGGTTCGCCCGTTTGGTGCAGAACAATATCGTGTACATTTTGAGCGATGAATGGGCGGTCAGGTGAAAGATATGTACCGCTTGACCAGGTGGCTGCTGGGATGATTCTTGCGTAATCTATAACTTCTGATAAACAACAACGGCTACGTCTTCCGAGGCGTAGCCTTTTCTCATTGCGTCAACACATTGACGCAGCCACGCTTTCAAACTGCTCTAAATTCTCGTCTTTCCATTAGCCACAAGCCCTTTTGCAAATAACCTTGACGTGTGCATCATTTGTGCATACATTTGTTTCAGGAATTATCAATGGGATCCAGAAAAAGCAGAATCTAATTTCCTTACACATAGTGTTGATTTCGCTGACTCAGTAGGCGTATTTGAGGATATCTGGGCATTGACCTTGAAAGAAGAGATTGAATCGGGTGAGCAACGATTTGTCACTCTTGGCACCGATTTCTTTGGACGCATTTTGGTTGTCGTTTATACATATCGAAATGAAGACATCCGTTTAATTTCCGCTCGTCCCGCAACGCGTCGGGAAAGGAGAATATATGAGCAAAAAAGAACATCATTTTGAGACCGCCCAACAAGGCTCTGTCGTTCAGCCGTCACCCGGCAAGACGCGCATCACCATCCGCCTTGATACAGACATTCTGAATTGGTTTAAGAGACAGGTTCACGAAGCAGGGGGCGGAAATTATCAGACGCTTGTGAACCAGGCCCTCAGAGAACACATCCAGGCTAACAATGGCGCATTGGAACAAACACTGCGCAAAGTCATTCGCGAAGAACTCGGTTCACACGCAGTCTAACAAATTTGCATCCCAAAAACATTTGACAATGTATAAAATCTCGGGCTTGCCAATGGGGTGTACGTAATTCTAAAAATGAACCAAAACGAGGCCCCCAGTATGTCATCTACAAAACGGGATTTCGAGGGTGTCCGGGAACATCCCCATATCAGCACAAATAATCAGATTTTGGGCGGAGAGCCAATTATCAAAAATACGCGCACACCTGTTCGGGCGATTGTTGAAGTCTGGCGTTTGGGCACAAACCCCGAAAATATTCCAAACCACCTTCCACATTTGTCTTTGAGACAAGTTTTTGATGCCCTGAACTATTACAACGACCATCAAGAGGAAATAAAAAAATATATTAAAGAAAATCGCGTTCCCAACAGATTGATCAATCCCCCAACACACGCAACACAATGAGTTTATTTACATACTTGTTCACTTTTGAAGTCACACAGCGCGTTTACTTAATTCATAACTTCTGGCAAACAATAAAGGCTACGTCTTCCGAGGCGTAGCCTTTTCTCATTCCCTACTTCGGCATTATTCTATATGCTCCACGCCTTTCACCCGCGTTTTTTTCGGGTGCGGCGAATGGCGGCGATTTCTTTTTCTATCTGGTCGGAGATTCCCTGCGGTTTGGGCGCGGGACGGTCTGCCTGGCTGGAGGCTTTGTCGAGGGATTTGATGAGTTCTACGGCCTGCGCGGTATAACGGGCGCGGGTTTGCCGGTAGTCGTCTTCTTCGACTTTTCCCATGCGATGGTCAAAGTCGAGTTCGCGGATGGCTTCATAGACCATGTCGCGCTGTTCGATCAGTTCGCGGCGTCGCGCTTCTCTGCGGGAGATCTGGCTGATGGTGCTGGTATCGCGGGGGTCAAATAGGGGTGTGAATATGAAGAGCAAGATGCCCGCTGCGATGAGGATAAAAGCGGCAATGATCATTACTCGCGCTCCTTGAGGTCGCTTTCGAGGCGGTCGAGGTACGGGTCATCGCGCGCGGGTTCTGCGGCTGGTGTGGCGGGACTTTTTGTTTTTGACCAGGCGCGGAGTACGCTGCGTACGGCGAAGAATCCGATGAGGAGAACGAGGGGTGGCATGAGCCACGCTGTGAGGTTGAAGCCTTTGGCTGGCGGTTTGGAGAGGATTTCCAGGCCAAATTCACGTATATAAGCATCGACAATGGCCTGCGGCGTTTGACCGGAGGCCAGCATTTTTTTGATGCGTTCGTGCTGTTGTTGTGCATATCCGCAGATGCATTCGTCCAGTGGTCTGCGCGGGCAGTCGCCGCACAAGCAGGCGAGTTCTTTGCCGACTTCTTTGATCTGCTCCCGGGTTACTTCGGCGCGGGCGGGGATTGCGAAAAGGAGAAAGAATATTGGGATCAGGATTGCGGGCTTCATGCCATTGCCTCCCGCATTTGCAATGCCTGTTTTTCGCGTTTGTCGGGCCACATGACGATGATGGTGCCGATTGTGATGATCCACGCGCCTATCCAGACCCACATGACGAGGGGGTTGATGTACAGGTGAAAGAGGGCGACTTCTTCGCCCTCTCGCATGTTAACGCCCTGATAGAGCGCGTAGAGGTCTTCGCGCAGGTTGGATCGGATAGCGACTTCTGTGGTTCTTTGTTGATCTTGTCGCTTGTAATAGACTTTTTGGTGGGGCCACATGGTGCCCAGTCGCTGTCCGTGTTTATAGACGCCGAGTTGGGCCACGATGTCTGCGGTGAGTGGATTGGTGGATTCGGTAATGCCTTCATAGGTGAGGGTGTAGGGTCCGATTGTGGTGGATTCCATGTATTTGAGTTCGACCTGGGAATCTTTGTTGAATGCATTGCCGGTGAATCCGATGAAGAGCAGGACCACGCCAAAGTGGATGATGTAACCGCCGTATCGGCGGCGATTTCGCCGGGTGAGGTTGACGATTGCACGGAGATAGGATTCGCCAGAGCTGCTGCCGCGCGCGCGCGCGCCGCGGTGAAATTCGGTGATGATGGTGCCTGTGACAAAGCCGCAGAAGAGGAAGGAGATGATGGCGTAGATGTCGCGTACGCCGAGGGCGATGGCGACGATGCCGCAGATCAGTCCCATGATGCTCGATCCCGTGAAGTGTTTTCTCAGGCTTTTGCCCGAGGTGCGCCGCCAGGCGAGCAGCGGTCCTATGCCCGTGAGTACGAGCAGGAGCAGGCCAATGGGTACCATGACGGTGTTGAAGTAGGGGGGACCTACGGTGATTTTGTCGCCGGTAACGGCTTCGGAGATCACGGGAAACATGACGCCCCAGAAGACGGCGAATGTGGCGGTGAGGAAGAGCAGGTTGTTGAGCAAAAAACCACCCTCGCGGGAGATGGGGGATTCGTATTGGGTTCTGGTTTTGAGCAGGTCCAGGCGCGAGACGAGGAGGAGGCTTGAGAAGATGACGATCAGGACGACGAGGACGCCAAACCAGGGTCCAATGGGGGACTGGGCAAACGCGTGTACGGAAGATACGACGCCGCTTCGGGTGAGGAAGGTGCCGTAGATGCACAGGGTGTAGGTGGCGATGATGAGGACCATGTTCCAGATTTTAAGCATGCCTTTTTTTTCCTGGATCATGACGGAGTGCAAAAAGGCCGTGCCCGTTAGCCAGGGTAAGAGGGCGGCGTTTTCGACCGGGTCCCAACCCCAGTATCCGCCCCAGCCGAGTACGACATAAGCCCATTTGCCGCCGAGGAGTTGTCCCGTGCCCAGGAAGAACCAGGCGAGGAGGGTCCAGCGGCGGGTGGTGCGAATCCATTCTTCGTCGATTTGTCTGGATAAGAGAGCGGCCATTGCAAAGGCAAAGGGTACGGTAAAGCCGACGTAGCCGTGATAGAGCATGGGGGGGTGGATGGCCATGACGGGGTGGACGAGCAGGGGGTTCATGCCCGTTCCATCGGGCAGGGCGCGCGGCATGGTGACAAATGGATTTTCGTGGATGCAGATGAGCGCGAGGAAGAAGGTCAGTGTGAAGGACATGATGGCCGTGGCATAAGAGGCGAGGGGTCCGCGAAAGGCGCGGGTTTTGATGACGGCAAAGAATATGAATCCGGATAGGATCAATGCCCAGAGGAGGAGCGATCCCTGCATGCCGGACCAGACGGCTGTGAATTTGTAGCCGGTGGGCAGGTCGCGGCTGGAGTGAGTGGCGATGTAGTAGATGTCGAAGCGGTCTGTGAGGAAGAGCACTTCGAGGATGGCCATGGCGGAGAGGCAGAGTACAAAACCCGTGAGGACTGCGCGTTCCGTGCTCAGTATAAGGCCCATTCGCCGGGTTTTGGCTGCTAATATTGCGGCGATTACCGCATAAGCCGAGGTGAATAGGGCGAGGTAGAGAAGAAAGTTGCCGAGTTGTGGGAGCATGTGTTCGGGTCTCGTTTATTTATACGACGCTTTGATTTCTTCGTAGCTCTGGCTTTCGTATTTTGAAGGGCATTTGGCGAGCATGTCGTCGGCTACGAAGATGCCATTGGGTCCGATTTTGCCTTCGAGTACGACATCGGCTTCTTCGCGGAAGGTGTCGGGTACGACGCCGCTGTAGCGGATGGTGCGTTTGCTGGCAGATGGGTCCTGGTCGATGAGGTCAGCGATTTCAAATTCGACGGTGCGGTTGCCGTCGCGAGAGATGATGGAGCCAGGGATGACTTTGCCAGCGAGTTTGAAGCGGGTGTTGGCAAATTCCGTTTCGCGCGCTTGCAGTTCGGAGACGGTGAGGTAATACAGCGACATTTTTTCAGAGCTGTACACGATCATGGTGAGTAAGCTGGCGATAATGACGGCAAATCCGGCGATGAATTTTATTTTTTTCGTGGTCATTTCAGCCTCTACGTTTTTTGGCTACCAATGGGATTTCAGATGGTTAAAGATAGACAAGTCTCATGATATGAACAACTATTTTAAGCCCAGTTGTGCGCGATAGGCGATGTCTTCAACTTTGTTTTTGTTCCAGTAGTCGATCATTGTAGCATGCGTTTTGCGCGCTGTGGTCGTGGTCCAGCGACCCCGGCGTTGCGTGGATTCTTCCCAGCCGAGGATGGCGTGGGGGTAGTTTTTTTCAAAGGTTATGGCGAGTTTGCGGCCAATGGAGGTGTACGCGAGGGTGTAAACCGAGGTCTCGTCGTCTGCAGTGAGTTCTGCATTGGCGGTCTGGACATCGGGGAGGGTGTGTGTCAGGCGCTGGAATAGCATGCCGGGGATGATCTGGATTTCACCTGTGGGCAAGCGGTCGGGTGTCAGTCGGATACGCGTCCAGATTTCGTCTTCGAGGATGGCGCCGGGCAATGTGAGGTCGCGGTCGCCATCGCTTTGAAAGTACGATCGCAGTGTGGCTTTGTATTCGCCGTTGCGATGGTTTATTTGGGCAAAGGTGTGTCCGCACCATTCCTGAGCTGTGCTGGTGACTTTGAGTGTGCGCGTTTGGTCGGGGGCTACGGGTGTGAATACAGAGGTCATGATGGAGTAGGGATAGAGGCCCGTTGTAAATTGGCGCATGGCGTTGAGTTTGAGTACGGAGGTGCTCGGCCCGTCGCCGCGTTCGTGCTTTACGTGTTTGTCTGTGAGAAAGTTTTCGGTTACGAAGATGAGTACGGCGTCGCCGTCATAAATATCGCGATATTGCGCCTGTTTGAGTTCATAGCGGGTGATTTCTGCGAGCCCGGCGTACCATTGTTTTTTGAATGCGTCATCCCAGGGTTTTACTTCTGCATGGGTTGGGGCGAGGAAGATGATGGTGAAAAGGATGGTGATTAAGTGTCGCATTGTGTGCTCCTTTTGAGAGATATGGGTAGGGGTTAATATAGTACCGCGAAATTTTTGTATTGGTGGTATATTGGTATGTGCGCGGGCATGAATATAAACACGGAGTGATAATATGCGACCGAATTTTTTGATTTTCTGTGTGGATCAGATGCAGGCTTATTGCATGGGGTGTAGTGGGCATCCGGATGTACAGACGCCCAATCTGGATCGTCTGGCACAGGATGGGGTTCTGTTTCGCCGCAATTATTGCTCGCATCCGGTGTGCCAGCCGTCGCGGGCTTCTTTGATTACTGGATTGACGCCTTCGCAACACGGGTTGATACAAAATGGTATGAGTTTGTCTGAAGATATGCCGACTGTGACGGGGGCGTTGTCCAGGGCGGGGTACCGCACGCATGCGGCGGGCAAGTTGCATTTGCAGCCTTTTTCGGGTGGTGATTCCTGGGAGAACCGACATCGGTGGTATAGCGGTGAGGTGACCCATTTGCCCGAGGGATATTACGGTTTTGGCGAGACGGATTATGTGGGTGGACATGTGAATTACGTTTGTGGAGATTATCGAAATTGGTTGGAAGAAGAATATCCCGATGTCGCGCAAAAGGATCATCCGGAAGATGGTCCTTCAACATGTGTTCCCTATGCTCAGCTTTCGGCGTATCAGAATTTTGGCTATCAGACCTGGAAGATTGATCAGATTCCGGCTGAGTTGCATTACAATCACTGGATTACAGATCGCACAATGGCTTTTATAGATGGTTTGGGTGCGGGCGAAAATTTTTTTGCGTGGTGTTCTTTTCCCGATCCGCACCATCCGTTTGTGGCTTGCAGACCGTATAGTGAGATGTACGATCCCGGGGCTTTAACCTTGCCGGAGACGTTTGTTGTTGACGAAGACCCAGCTTCTGATAGTTTGCTGCGGAGAGTGGGTCCCGCATGGTTTAATGGCGATGAGGAGGATTTGCGGCAGGTGATGGCGCAGACTTATGGTATGATTTCGCATATTGACGATAATGTGGGTCGCGCGATTGATTTTTTGCAGGCGAAGGGTTTGTACGATAATACGGTTGTTGCTTTTATCGCAGATCACGGCGAGTACCTGGGGTCACACCATTTGTGGCATAAGACGCCCTATCAGTGGGATGAGTTGTTGCGCGTGCCGTATATCTGGAGGGTGCCCGGGGGGCGGACGGGTGTTTGCGATGATGTGGTGAGCAATCTGGATTTTGTGCCTACTGTGCTGGATTATGCGGGGGTAGATCAAAGTGCTATGCGGTTTCGGCGCGAGGATTGGGCTGTTGAGGGTTTTGAGTTGCCGGGGTGTTCGTTGAGAGGTTTTATTAATGATGGTACGGATATGTCCGATCGCGCGGCTTTGGTGGAGATGGGGTCCATGCGGACGCTGATCACAGAGCGCTATAAAATTGTGGTGGATGCTTCGGGTATTGGACATAATGTGCTGGTGGATCTGGAGAGTGATCCACGCGAGAAAGTAAATTTGTGGGATCATTCAGAGGCGCGGGATGTAAAGGCCGAGCTTCTGACGCGTTTGATGCGGGAGAGTATTCGCTGTGCGCGTATGGATAATCCCAGAATTACATCTGGTGCATGAACGAAAGGAGATACTATGGCTAACAAACCAAATGTTATTGTCTTTTTTACGGATCAACAGCGCTGGGATTGTATGGCAGCGCATGGCAATCCCCTCGGTATTACACCCAATCTGGATCGCGCGGCTCAGCACGGGACACATGTGTACAATAGTTTTACGTGTCAGCCCGTGTGCGGTCCGGCGCGTGCGTGTTTGCAGACGGGGATGTACGCGAGTGAGACGGGGGTGTATCGCAATGGGGTTGCGCTGAATCCGGATCACAAGACGCTTGCACAGTGTTTTAATGATGCGGGTTATCACACGGGATATATTGGGAAGTGGCATCTGGCGACGAGTGGACGCGGTTCTGTGCCCGTAAAAGCGCGCGGTGGGTACCAGTACTGGCTCGCGGCAAATGCGCTGGAGGGGACGTCTGATACGTATGATTGCGTTGTTTACGATCATGACAATCAGGAGGTGAAGTTGCCCGGTTATCGGGTGGATGCGCTGACCGATGCGGCGATTCGGTATGTGGATGAACATCAGAGTGATCCCTTTTATCTTTTTATTTCTTTTTTGGAACCGCATCACCAGAATCATCTGGACGATTATCCGCCGCCGGATGGGTACCGCGAGATGTATGCCGGGTACTGGACACCGCCTGATCTGGCGGGATTGCCCACGCATCCTTTGGCAGAAGGCGAGTATCCCGGCGCGGTTCCTGCAGGGGGGAGTACACAGCAGCATTTGGGCGGGTACTGGGGCATGATTAAGCGTTTGGATGAGGCTTATGGACGCTTGCTCGATGCGCTGAAGAGTTTGGGGTTGTTAGAGGATACGATTGTGCTGTTTACGTCTGATCACGCCTGCCATTTCCGCACCCGCAATAAGGAATACAAGCGTTCGTGTCACGAGAGTTCTATCCGCGTTCCAACGGTGTTGACGGGTGGTCCGTTTACGGGAGGGGGTACGTTGGGCGAGTTGGTGAGTCTGGTGGATTTGCCGCCTTCGCTGTTGGATGGCGCCGGGTTGGAGATTCCCGATCAGATGTCGGGGCGTTCCGTGCTTCCCATTTTGGGTGGTGGTGGTCGCTCGCTCGCAGATCCATGGCCGGATGATGTGTTTGTGCAGATTTCAGAGAGTGGTATTGGTCGTGCTGTTCGCACAAAGCGATGGAAGTACGCGGTCCAAAGCGATGCGGTGCCGCCCGGTGCAGAGGGTGCGAGGAGTTATGAGGAGGCGTATCTCTACGATCTGGAGGCAGATCCGTACGAGTTGCGCAATTTGATTGGCTATGAAAGCCACCGTCCGGTTGCAGATCGAATGAAGGCGCGGTTGCTGGGCTATATTCGGGATGTTGAAGGGTATGTTCCCGAGATTGTCGATGCGGAAGAACGGCAAGGTGGGCAACGGCGGGTGTCTGATGCCGAGGTTGAGAGTTAAAAATTAAGGAACGGTTACAACTGCTTGGCAGTTTATTGGGATGTGAGGAGCAGTCAGCAGTCAGGAACATGCGTTGTAGAGCCGTCATTGCGGCAGGGTTTTAGCCGCAATCCAGTGGGTGGCTGGGCGGGGACTGATAGCTATACAGGAGGCGATGAGAGATGTACATTCAAGATCAGGTTCATTACGATAATTTGGACGATGATATTTTGAGTTTTTACAGGGCGATTAGTGTGGATTCGATTCATCTCGAGTTGCGAGGTGGTCGCCCGCCTGCAAAGTCGGCTAAGCGCAGTAGTACGGGTGTGGCGAATACGGCGCTGGCACAACGGCTTCGCGCGGGGGAGGATTGTACAGAGGCGTTTGAGAAGGCGCGGGAGTTGGTGGAATCCCATGGTATGAAGTTGAATAATATTTTTATGCCGTGCTGGGAGGAGATTGCGCTGGCTATGGAAGATCGAGATGAGAAGATCGGATTCTGGTGCCAGATGCTGGAGTCGCTGGGGAGGGCGGGAATTCCGTGTTTGGGCTGGAATTTCAAGCCGATGGGGAATTTTCGGACGCCTTCGGATACGGGGCGCGGCGGGGTGAGATATAGTACGTTTGACTATGCGTATTTTAGTGAGAATCGGCCAGAGCAATTCAATCCCCCTGTTTCAGAGGAGACGATGTGGGCAAATATGGAGGCGTTTTTGCAGGCGGTGATTCCCGTTGCAGAAAAGGCGGGGGTGCGTATGGCGCTGCATCCGGATGATCCGCCGATTCCTGAGCCTTTGGGCGGTATTGCACAGATTTGTTCTTCGCTGGAGCAGTTCAGGCGCACGCTTTTTGAGATTGCGCCGGGCGAGCACAATGGGATGCTATTTTGCCAGGGGTGTATGACGGAGTTGCTGGGTGAGGGTGTTTACGATGCGATTGCCGAGATGGCTTCGAATAATAAGATTGTGTGGGTGCATTTCCGCAATGTGAAGGGCCAGTTGCCGCGGTTTGTCGAAGTTTTTATGGATGAGGGCGATATCGATATGAAGCGCGCGATGGCGGTTTATCGCGATAATGGGTTCAATGGTCCGTATATGATGGATCATACGCCGAGTTTTGCCCATTCCGCGTACACGAATTTGCACGGGAAGGCGTATGCGATTGGGTATATCCGCGCGTTGATCGACGATGTTTATGGGTGACGCAAATTCTGGAATTGACGACGTGAGATGGTGTAATTATCCTGTGCAGGCGAATTTTTGATGGGAGAAGGGAAGATGTTTGGATTTTTGAAACGGTATATGCACTGGTTGCACACGCGGTGGCCTTCGGGCACGGTGGAGAAGTTGCCCGAGATGCATGAGGATGGGGCAACGGCGGTGCCGGGGCTTTATATTGTGGGGGATTTGACGGGGATTCCGCTGTTGAAGTTTTCGTCGGATACGGGGGCGCGAGCCGTGCAGACGATTGTGGATGATGCGGGGTTTGAGAGGCGGACGCAGAGGGATGGGGTGCACGACCTGGTGATTATTGGTGGGGGTGTGTCGGGTATGGCGGCGGGTATTGAGGCGAGAAATCGGGGTTTGGATTTTGTGCTGTTGGAGGCGTCAGAGCGGTTTTCTACGGTGGTGAATTTTCCAAAGGCGAAGCCGATTTACACGTATCCGACGGATATGGTTCCGGCAGGTGATTTGCAGTTTTCGGATCGGGCAGATGTGAAGGAGCGGTTGTTGGATGAGTTGGAGGAGCGGACCGCGGATATTGCGCCGGTGTTTGCGCGGGCGGAGTGCGTGCAGCGAGAGGGGGATGTGTTGCGGGTGGTGATTCCCGAGGGTGAGGATTTGCTGGCGCACCGGGTGATTGTGGCGATTGGGCGGTCGGGCAATTTTAGAAAGTTAAATGTGCCGGGTGAGGATCTGGATAAGGTGATGAATCGGCTGCACGATCCCAAGGATTATGCGGATCAGGATGTGCTGGTGGTTGGTGGGGGTGATAGTGCGCTGGAGACGGCGATTGCAATTGCCGAGTCCGGCGGGCGGGTGACGCTGTCGTATCGGCGCGCGGAACTGAGCCGTCCCAAGCCCGAGAATGTGGAGAAGATTGAGGTGCTTTCGGGTGGGGAACACTTGCGAATGGCGCTGGCGAGTGAGGTGCGGGCGATTGGTGAGGATGAGGTGGTGCTTTCGACGGGTGAGGGTGATGAGACGATGCCCAATGATGCGGTGTTTTCGATGATTGGGCGCGAGGCGCCGCTGGATTTTTTCAGGCGTTCAGGTGTGCCGATTAGAGGGGAATGGCGCGTGGGCACGTGGGTGTCTTTTGCGCTGGTTATGCTGGCGTGTGTGTTTGTGTATCACTGGAAGACGGGTGCGGGGATTCCGATTTACGAGTGGTTTAAGGGGGCAGAGCTGTTTCCGTTTAATTTGATGCCAGCGGAGGATAAGTCGGGTCTTTTTGGGACGGTGTGGACGTCGATGACGCAGCCGGGGTTTTATTATTCGCTGGCGTATTGTGCGTGTGTGGTGGGGTTTGGGATTCGCAGGATTAATCGACGGCAGACGCCTTATGTGACGGTGCAGACGGTGACGCTGATGGTTATTCAGTGTGTGCCGCTGTTTTTGTTGCCGTATATTTTCTTGCCGTGGCTGGGTCACAATGGTTGGTTTTCCGATGGGGCTTTTTTAAAGCCTGTGGCCGATGCGTTGTTCCCGGCGTCGGAGTGGGATGCACACGGGCGGGAGTACTGGCGGAGTTTGGGCTTTATTCTGGCGTGGCCCCTGTTTTTCTGGAATGTGTTTACGAGTCAGCCGCTGGGGTGGTGGTTGGGTATTAGTCTGGTGCAGACTTTTGTGGTGATTCCGTTGATTATCTGGCGCTGGGGCAAGGGGGCTTATTGCGGGTGGATTTGTTCGTGCGGGGCACTGGCAGAGACGATGGGGGATATGCATCGGCAGAAGATGCCGCACGGTCCTGTTTGGAATCGGATGAATATGGTGGGGCAGGTGATTCTGGTTCTGGCTTTTGTGCTTCTGGCACTGCGGATTGCGGGCTGGTTGTTGCCGTATGACCACTGGGTGAATGCGGGGTATATGGGGCTGTTTATGGGGAAGGATGTGAATTGGGGCGGTCTGGTGTTTCCGCTGACGTTTTTGAATTATCAGTGGTTTGTGGATTTGTTTTTGGCGGGTATTATTGGGGTGGGTTTTTACTGGCATTTTAGCGGGCGGATGTGGTGCCGGTTTGCGTGTCCGTTAGCTGCGTTGATGCATGTTTATGCGCGGTTTTCGCGGTTTCGGATTTTTGCAGATAAGAAGAAGTGTATTTCGTGCAGTGTGTGTACGTCGGTGTGCCATCAGGGTATCGATGTGATGAATTTTGCGAATAAGGGTTTGCCTATGGAGGATCCGGAGTGCGTGCGGTGTTCGGCCTGTGTGCAGAGTTGTCCGACGGGTGTGTTGTCGTTTGGGCAGATTGATCCTGTGACCGGGCAGATCGCCAGGGTAGATGGGCTGGCAGCGTCTCGGGTGGTGATGGATGAAGTGTGAAGTACGTAGGGGCGGGTCCCCGTGCCCGCCCGTTTGTCATCGCGGCATGCTTAAAGCCGCGATCCAGAATGTTTTGGTTAATATAGAGCCGGGGGTAATTTTCACAGGAGGGCAGTAATGTTGAGAGTCATACGTTTGTTGTGTTTGGGATTGGTGTCGTCACTTGTGATGGCGGATACGGGTTTTGCCGAGAAGTACCAGATTGATCGGTCGCATTCGTCGGTCGGGTTTTCGATTCGGCACTTTGTGAGTCGCACGGCGGGCCGGTTTAATCAGTTTGGTGGCACGATTGATTACGATCCGGCTGCGCCCGAGAAGATGATGATTGAAACGACGATTCAGACAGGGAGTATCGATACGGGGAATCAGCGGCGCGACGATCATTTGCGCGGTGCAGATTTCTTTGAGGTGGAGACTTATCCGACGATTACATTTAAGAGTACGTCGGCTGTGAAGGAGGGTGAAAAGATTCTGGTGACGGGCGATTTGACGATGCACGGGGTGACGAAGAGTATTACGTTGCCAGTGACGGTGCTCGGTGTTGGTACGCATCCGCAGCGCGGCACACCTCTGGCTGGTTTTGAGACTGAGTTGACGCTGCTGTGTTCGGATTATGGCGTGAATAGCTGGGCGAATTTTGCCAATGTGCTGGGGGATGAGGTGCGGGTAAATATTACGATTGAAGCGGGTCCGCCGAGACAGGCTCGGGGTCAGCAGGGTCGTCGCGGTGGCGGCGGGCGCGGTGGTCAAGGTGGGCGTGGTGGGAATTGAGTAGGAGGGAAATCCTTTTCCCGATCCTTTACGCATCAATTGACCCTATCAAAACGGTCGTCATCGCTACAAAAAATCCCATCCTGTATTGTATTCAGGGTGGGATTTTTGATTTGTCCATATAGGCAGATCAATCAGGCTTTCCTGCGCTATTACAATTGTAGCAAATATCTGAACAATGATTGCGATTTTTAGTAGATGAGAGTGATACACGGGGAGTCTCCTTTCCAAATAAGAGCGTGTTTTAATTCCCATATCGGAAGCGCACTTCGCGTTCGACGCTCTTGCCACTGACCAGGTCGGTTACGATGATTTCGAGTGCATTGACGCCGGGTCTGACTTTGTTGAGTACGATTTCGACGTATTCGCGCTCGTCGGCATTCCGTCCCGTGCGTTCGTTGGTGATAGCCACCTGGGGTTTGCGAGTTCTAAAAATGGTGCGCAATCCCGCGGTCGCTGCGCCAACTACACCAACAGTGGGCATGGTGCTGGAGCGAATGCGGTATTCGGTTTTGTAACGAGTTTGTCCAAAGGTGTCTTTGGTCAGGTTATAGATTTCAAAGTAGGCATAGGCATTTTGCGTTGCGGCATAGCTGCGCGTGGGAATGGGAATGACCCACACGTCTTCTTTTTGGAATTTTGTCGCACCTTCTTCCGCGATGTTCAAGGCCAGTTGAATTTCACTGACCTGGAGTTCTGGGATTTGGTAGTCTCTAACTTCGAGTTCTTGCCGATAGAGACCGGTGCGTCCAGAGATGAGGTCTTTCATTTGTACTTGAAGTTCGTATTTGCCGG
>JAPPAB010000109.1 GCA_026705765.1 Gemmatimonadota bacterium | reverse complement strand
AAATGCTGCGCCAGGCCAACCGCCGCGTCTATCCCACCATTGAATATACCGAAGACGACTGGCGACGCCTCCGCTTCCTCTATTATCGCCTGTGCGAAAAAGTCGATGCCGAAATTGGCGTCCTCCTCAACGGCTTGCGCGACCTGGGCCTCGAAGAAGATACGTACATCGTCTTCACCTCAGATCACGGCGACGGACACGGCGCACACAACTGGAATCAAAAAACCAGCCTCTACGAAGAAGTCATCAACATCCCATTCATCATCAGCCACAAAGGCGTCACGCAACCCGGCGGCGTCAACGACACGCACCTCGTCTCCCTCGGCCTCGACCTGCTCCCCACCTTATGCGACATCGGCGGTGCAAGCGCTCCTGAGGACCTCGACGGATTGAGCCTGCGATCTCTCGCAGAAGGCAACACATCCGGCGAATGGCGCGACGACCTCGTCGTTGAAACCATCATCGACCTCGGTTCTGGTCCAGGCGGCAGCGGTGCTTCGCGCGCCGTACTCACCGACCATTACAAATACAGCGCCTTTCCCATAGGCCGCCACCGCGAACAACTCATCGACCTCCAGAACGACCCCGGCGAAATGGTCAACCTCGCCGTCAACTCGCGTTTCAAAAATGAACTCGACGACCACCGCCGCCGCCTGCGCGACTGGTGCGAAAAAACAAATGATAAGTCTTTTATAGGTGCGTGAGAACGAATCAGCGGAGTGGTGTACAACTGGCCGTCTCTCAGGCCAGTTCATCTACGAATCTACGACGTAGTTTGTAACGACTTTGGGTGGTAGGGTGGGATTCGTCTATTCGTCTATTCGTCTATTCGTCTATTCGTCTATTCGTCCATCCGTCCATTCTTTTTACCAGGAGTTCCAAAATGGCCGAAAACCTGCTCAAAAACAAACTCTCCAATGGCGACGTTGCCATCGGACCCTTCGTCAACCTCAGCTCTGGCGCGCTCATCGAAATCGCGGCATACAGCGGATTTGACTTTGTCATCCTCGACACCGAACACGGGCCGCTCGACATACCTACCTGCGAAGACCTCTGCCGCGTTGCACACGGCGTCGATATCACGCCCATAGTCAGAGTGCGAGAAAATGACCCCGCACAGATCCTGCGCGCCCTCGACATAGGCGCTGGCGGCGTACAGGTACCGCAAATCTGCAACAAAGCCGATGCCGAAGCCGTTGTGCGGGCAGCCAAATATTCACCGCTGGGCATGCGGGGTGTCTCGCCCTATACCCGGGCAGCCCGTTATTTTGCAGATGGTGGCGCCATATTTGAACGCCTCAATGCCTCATCGATGATACTCATCCACATCGAAGGCGTGGAAGGCCTCGAAAACCTCGAAGAAATCATCTCTGTTCCAGGCCTCGACGTCATCTTTCTGGGACCTTATGACCTCTCGCAATCTCTCGGCATACCCGGCCAGGTCAACGACCCGCGCGTGGTTGATCGAATGCGCGAAGCCGCAAACTTAATCAACGACGCCGGACTCACCGTCGGCACATTTGCCGACTCCCCCGAAGCCGCCAACCGCTGGATCGACGCGGGCGTGGGCTACATCTCGCTCTCCGTTGACACGGGCATCTACCTCTACGGCTGCCGTCACATCCTCCGAGAAATCCGCAATTGATCCATCATCGCAATAAACAGAAAAAGGAGATACCGCCTGGTATCTCCTTATTTTCCATCATAAGCTCTCGGGGGTATCGTGAGTGCTGATGGCTTTATTTGCCTGCACATAATTTATAAAAAAAGACAGTCAAGGGGAGACCTTGCTCCCGCGGTCCAATAGGTCAGACCTCTCGACTGTGCTGACAATTTTACTCAAAATCTATGTTCAATTCCCGTTTTCCAACGGGACGGGCTTTGGAAAATCGCTTAACCCTTGATGTAGGTCATAAAACTGAGGATAATAACCGCGACTGCAATGAGCAGAGACAACCATTTTATGGTTTGCCCTTCCACGCGATTGATATCGCTTTTTAAATTGGTCTCCACGCGGTTAATATCGCTTTTTAAGGTACTTTCCAGGCGATTAAAGCCCGCGTTCATCTGGGTGATCAGTTGCTCAAAACGGTTGATCGTCTGATCTTCTATACGGTTAATATCTTTTGTGTTCTGTTCGGTCTGGTCGTCAAGCCCAACCCCATTTTTTTCAATATTAATTAACCGCTGGTCTTGTTCGGCCACTTTCTTTTCAAGCCGTGCTATCTTCTCGGAATCTGTCATGACAATTCATCTTCTAATTAGACGCCTCATTTACGACAAATTGGTTCGATGCCGATGAATCGGCTGCTACTCCCTGAGTAGAAAGACCAAGGTAATCCAGAGCGTACTTGTAGCGGGGGCGTGACGATTTCTTCAACATGGGCAAAATACCTCTCTTTTTAAATGCCCAATAAATTTTCTCTATCACCTTTTTATCTTCGCCCCGTGCCCGAACAACACTTTGTAAAATGAACAGCAAGGCATCCAGATTCTGGTCTTCGTCATAAGTCTCCAGGGCGACATCAATATACTCATCTGCATACTTGGGGTCTTTGAGTTTTGGCATCAGATAATCCTCAAAGGGAATAGAGGCTTTCATGAAACACGCTCCTTATCCAATGCCTTATTAAATCGGCGCTTGCAATGCCTGGTTAGGCCATTTAAGTCGTTCCTCGGCATTCTCAATCGGCCAATTCACAATATCTATTCCCGCGCCTTTAGCCCAAGCCAACTCACGTCTAACCCATTTTGAACGTCGCGAATTTGGCGAATCAAAAAGAAGTACACTCGAAGATTTGCGAAGAGCCTGACGAATTTGATCATCCATAGGTGCATCCAGATTGAGATGCTCGGAATCAATCCACACATCGCGCCCCATACCTGCCAATTGCTTTGTCACGTCATGGACTACTTCGGCGTCACGCCAGGAGTAACAGATGAATATCATGCGTCACCATCTTCCTTTTGCTGATGCTTGTGAACCAGATAGTGGCCGTCTCCCTCTTCCTCGCCAACGATCATAGTATCTGGCACATAAGTCAAGGCTTCTGCGGCATTCCAAGTACCCTGTGGAGTCAGAAATTTCGTGGACATCTGGACAACACAACCGGACCCCACATCCATAGCCTTTGTACTTCTAACCCAGGTCCCACCATCCGCCTTAAAAAGGAGCTTGAGTCGGTCGGGGTCACCGGCTATTTCGACATCGCCCTGCACATCTTTTGTCTCTCTCACAATCGAAATAGGCCCTCCCCGAAGAGCCTCGACATACCTTTGCACATCTACATTGGCGTATTCACTCGGTGGATAAAACGTCCAGGGTCTGAACCAAAGTAGGCCGAAGAACATGCTTGCTACGAGGAAGGGAAAGATTATCACAAACCAGATGAGTGCAGCTTGGAGATTGCCCGTCGTCTGAGTAGCGGCGATTCCCGCAATGACTTCGGTGAGAAACACAAAGAGGGAAATGACCCAAAGCGGCGTCATCTTGGCGGGCAATTTCGCGTTTGCAACCGGATTCGTAGCCATATTTATCTTCTTTTTATCCTAACATAGAAATATCTGTAATCACAACTTGTCAGATGCCGTCCTGTGCAAAAAAATATATCCCATTATACCCAGTGGTGTCAACCCGCTTTTGCGCTCTCTACGGCGTTGGGCGCGATAGATGGTTCAGCGATCATCCGTTCATCGCAATGTCGAGAAATCCGTGGTTAACCCTATCATCCATATAGTGTCTCTTTTGTATCCAACTTTAGGATGGCTACTATCCTGGACTCAGTTAGAGCGTAACTGGAAAACCCTCACCCTCACAAAACGCCTGCCATTTTTCAATAGCCTCCTGTTCACTACCCCAGTGTTCGGGCGGAGTTACGCCATTAGGCAGGGACGTGTTTTCATCTCCAAATGCTTCTTGGAGCATCTCAGTCGTTAAACCGTTTGAATCTCGGAGATCGACTCCTGCAAGAAGTGCGCCCGATAGATTGGTTTCATTAAAGACTGCCCCCCCAAGATTAGCATCCCGGAAGTTTGCACCTTCAAGATTGACATTGCAGAAAACGGCTCCACAAAATTTTGCACTCTCAAGTTTAGCTACCTTAAGCATCGTGTCTTCTTTAATATCTGCCCTCGTAAGATTCGCACCTTTAAGGTCGGCTCCAATAAGGTTTACTTTCACTATTTTGGAGTTAATAAGATTTGCACCCACCAATTTAGCTTCTGAAAGATCTGCGCCCTTAAATTTGGCTGCGATAAGGTTCGCACCCGATAGTTTGGCTCCCATAAGTTCTGCGTCCTCAAGATTAGCCTCCCAGAGGCCTGCTCCCTCAAGACGGGCCAATCTCAGATTAGTACCTTCGCGTGCAAGGCCTTCGCTCTTGTTCCAGAGTGTTGCTCCTTGAAAGTTTGCTCCAGTGAAGTCTGGTTGGGTCTCATTTTCGCTCGTGCTGGTCCAGTGCCGATTCTGTTCCCGACGGCTCAGCACCGTCAATGCCGCCGCTACATCAGCGCGGTCTGCTGGGGAATTACAAAGCAGCGACATAATCCACTCATATCGCGCTTGATCAAATTTTATCCCGTTAAAATCCTCTTCTTTCAACGCACTCAGCACCTCCTCCCACTTCTGCTGCACCAGCTTCAATTCATCTCCGCTCAATTTCTTATCATCAAAAGATTTCGGATCGCGACAATGCTCGCGGATATAGGCGGCGAGTGTTTCAATGATGGGACCATAATCGCGCTCGCTGTCCTTTGCAAGCCGCTCCAAGGAATAGATTGCTCCGATCCGCGTCTCAATAGCAGGCCCTCCGTTCTGACTGGTTGCGCCAAGTTGTTCTATCGCTTTGGTGAAAAGATCGGTGTAGTGGCTCTCGCGATTGATCTCCGTCTGCTTGTCTGCGGCTTGGGTCTGCATTTCCGTGGCTTGGGTCTGCCGGTCCGCGAGTAACATGCGCCAGATCAGAAAAGGCACGCCATACCAGGCCGCGATGACCAACATGCTTGCCCGCACTTGATCGAATAAACTTTGATTTTGACCCTCTTGAGACGATGCAGATTCAGACGATGCAGATTCAGACGATGTAGATTCAGACAATGCGGAGAGAAGGGTCCCAATTTCGTCCAAGAGAGAATGGATCCAGGGCAGCCAAGTTTGTAGGATTTCGTACATATTAGGAAACGGCAATAGAACCCAGATAACGACAATGACCTTGACCCAGCCAGACCAATCCTTCCAAACTTGCCAATCCATAATAGCGCGGTACCAACGAATCGGCCATTTTCTTTTTTTGTTTTCAGGCTTCTCATCACTCATAATGCTATCTCCTTTTCACACTTGCCATCACGCATTCTCAATCTCCCCATCATAGCATTTGCCTTTCCATCTGCGCCCATCTGCGGATAACTCATAACACAATCTCCGCATCTGGATCCCCCGCGGCGAGGGCGTTCATCCATGCGAGGCAGAGATCGCGAGAGAGGTAGCGATCATAAGCAGCTATTTCCTGACGCTCGACGATGGGAAAGGTGGAGTAGATGTAGCGAATATCGTCTCGGTCAGTGATGCCATAGAGGTGGAAGAACAAGGCATCGAGTTTGGCGCGGATGTGGAGGCGACGATTTTCGTCCCATTGGAAGGGCGAGCATTCGTAGCCGAGGTCACGGGCAAATGGAGCCATGTCGTGGGCGGTGTAGGTGAGTTCAAGGACAGCATCGCGGACAATTTCGGCAGCAGTTTTGGAACCGAAGTGGGTGGACTCGTATTGGTCGGGCGGGACGACGGGGAGTTGTTCGAGGACATACAATGTAAAATGGGTGGCGGGCACTTTTTGTCGGGCGACAAAGTCGAACACCAACGCATTCAGATTGGCGACGACAAAACACGCCTGAGAAGGCGATTCATCGAGTATCGGCAGTAGCGGGAGCGTATGGCCCGCGCCTACTCGGGGGATAATGGCTGCAATCATGGTTCGCATGTTGGTTGCCGCCGTAATGTCCTTCATCGCAATGACCCAATCGCGGTCCCATCGCCAGCGACCAGCGTCGTCTTTTACGTAGTAACGGGGATTAGGGAAACGGCTAAAATTTTCTTTTTCTGCTGCTTGGATAGACTCTTGTTGACCGGGTCGAAACAGATTGGCGTCTTTCGATACCACATCTGCAGCGCGGTGGTCATAAGCCTGTACCATCTTACCTTCGTATAGCGGCACCCACTCCCCACTTGGACTGTTAAAGCGATTACCGCCAATAGGATACGCACCTTCCTTGTCTTCCAATTCTTCCCGTGTGTGGAATAGGTGGGAATCATTTGCCATGTGAAACATTGTTGAATATCGCACTGACCACGCCTTGACTTCCTCACCTGCCGAGCGGTTCACGAGTACAGGCAAACGACGATAGATCGCGGTCGTCAATTCCGCGTCTCTGCCAGAACGAAAAATGGGTGCAGTGCCGGTGTTGGGATTGACGCTGGCAAAATCCTCTGCCGTCAGAGAGAAGCAGCTATTCTCATCTGCCAATTCCGAAACATCCTGAAGGAAGAAGGCGCATCGGGCGGAATCATCCGTTGGCGATGGACTCGCCACAAACGCGCAGAACTTGAAACGGCTATCCACATCTGGGAAAAATGGCGGCGCAGTGTAGCGCGTGCGGCGATTCTCAAAATCGTATAACGCCCGCAACCGCCCCTCTGTCGCTACTGAGCGGAAAAACGGCGCGGCTGTCTTGTCAGAGGCAATGCCCGAAGGCGTCAGCAGGCCTACAACACCATCCTCTTTCACCAATGCCATTGCCCGTTCCACAAACAGCGAGTAAAGATTAATATCGCCACGCGCCAAGAAGGGATAATCGCCCCATTTGCGCGCTACACGAGCCGCGGACTTAGCGCGCTCATCTGCTCGTTCAAACTCGACGAATAGCGGATCACCGGACTTCTGCAACGCCCCAATCATCCGCTTGCGATCTGCCGCGCGTTGGGCACTGGCAATTTCGGGCTGTCGCGCCGCAAACCACTCCACCTGTTGCAACTTCACCCTGTCCCACGGCGGATTGCCGATCACTGCGTCAAAGCCGCCATGCAGTGAAGCAGATCTCCAATCTTGCCAAATGCCGGGAAACGCCACCTGCCAGTTCAGAAAGCCCTCCTGGGCAATCTGATCACGGGCTTCGGTCAGTAATTCCACAAACCGCTCTGCCTCCGGCACATCCATCCTCACCTCAACCGTTCCCGCCGCAATCTCCACAGGATTGCCGAATCGACTGTCAAAAAAAGCGCGAAGGGCAATCTTATCCTCCTTCCCCCGCACATCCAACCACTCGAATGCGTGAATCAGCGACAAAAACGCATCCAATGGCTGTGTCCCAGCCTGCATATCTGCAAACAATTCCGCAGATCGCCCGGCCTCTTCAATCTCTGCATCAGTCAATTCTTCGATCAACTGCATCGCCTGTGCGGCCCCTGTTGCCCGTTGTATTGGCTCATTCAAAAACAGGGGGCTACCCTCTTCCATAGCCTTATCTATACCCTGACTGACCCAGCACCCAAACAAACTATCGCCACACCGCAGATGATGATCCAAAAAACTCAGCGGCGCGCCCGCAGTGAATGAGTGCAGCCACAGCGACACCTTAGCCAGTTCCACCGCCATCGGATTCTTATCTACCCCATAAACGCACCGCTTGAGTACCATACGTCGCACAATATGCCGGTCATCAAGTTGCGCCTCATCTATGGCCCACTCGCGCTGTTTGGCATTGGTCAAGATCGTCTGGCGAATAGCATCAATGCGCTCAGTCAGTGGCGAAACATAGCCCGTGCTATCTACTTCGGCCATTGCAGCAATAACGTGGTCGGAAAGATAATCCACCAAACTGACCAAAAAGTGACCCGATCCCATTGCCGGATCGCAAATTTTCAGATCGAGTAACTTCTCTGCCGGATCGACTTGCGCGAGAGCCTTCCGCTTAAACCCCTCGCTCACCTTACTGCGTGTAATTTCGTCAACCTGTTTGGCAAAAGCGTCCATACGTGCCTGCACCAATGGCTCAATCGTCTCCTTGAGAATCAGACGCACAAGGGCATCCGGCGTGTAATAACTTCCCGACCCCTTCCGCGCAAACACATTCGGACGCACTAAAATCTCGTCCTCTTCGCGCACGACCTCGTGTTCGAGCAACCGCTCGTAAATCGACCCCAGTTGCTCAACGCTCAGGTCGCGGTAATTGATATACCGTCCATTCTCAAATGAAAGCGCATCAATAACATCGGCCACCACCTGATCGCCCAGCTTAATTTGAGCCAAAAGAGGTGTAATTTCCCGGTCAAACAGACCGCCGTTATACGGTGGCAGACCAATGGAAGAATCTCCCTCATCAATAGCGTGACAAAGGTCATCAATAGCCGAATAATAGCGTGCAGCAGTCTCGGAGAACACATCATCTCGTGCTTTCCGGCCCCCAATGTCATCGCGTACCCGGCGCAAACAGTAATCATCATAACGATCATCGCGCACCGGCAGCAGGTTGCGATCCTCGGCATACAAAATAAAAAGCAGGCGATAGAGCAATATCAGGGCTGCATCGCGCACCTCTGACAAGGGCGCATCCGGCGCAACAGCAGCAATAGCACGGGCCAAATCGGGAAAAACCCGAGAAAAGACCATCCCGGATAGACTATTCGCCACGCGCTCCTGATAGAACCGCCCCTCGTCAAGCACGCGCTCGTGAAAGGTACGCGTATCCTCCGCATCGGGCAGAAACGCATCTCGCCCAAAAAACAGCGCGAACAACTTCAAACAATAGCGTCGCTCATCCTCGGAGAACGCACTGCCATCAAGACCGAGTACCGCCGCGAGATCTATCTCAAAAAACTGCTCGGAAACAGACCGCGCCCCCTGATAATAGAGCCGCCACTGCGCGCCATTTGTGAGAATGCCCCAGCGCAACTTGCCTTCCGTCAAATCATCCACCCGACGCAAATAGCGAAGCATCTGTGTCGAAGGCGCGGCTACATGCTGGTCAGACCGGCGATCAAGTGGCAAGTCCCACCGCTTGGATTCCACAATTGCCAGCCCCCACTCGTAGCGTCTCCACTCCTCGGCGAAATCATTGGCACGCGCCTTGTGTGTATCGTCCTCAAACAAAAGACCATCAGGCACATCAGCACGACCCCGAGGCGTCAGATTTTGTTGCGTCAGGTAATCTGTCCATCCGAGGCAGTTGAGGATAGGCCAGATCAAATCGTCTTCAGTCTGGCTTTCATTGGGATTCTGATCAATTGGGAAGGCATTGAAGATATTTTGAAGTTCGGTCTCAAATACCTCCCCATCATCCCATCTCTGCCATTCGTCCATCTCCTGGACAGCATCTATGAGAAAATCGCTCGTGAACAGACCGCCCTGTAGCACGCGCACAATATTCATAGAATGATTTACATTCACATCAATCACTCCCACCCGTGAAATAGCTCTTGGTCCCTTTAGCTTGCACCGCATCGCCGATTCGGTTCAAAGCGTGGACATAAGCTGCGGTACGCTGAGAAATACCCTGTGTCTGGGCAATATCCCAAACGCGCTCTGTCTCCTCGACCATCTTCTGTTTCAGCCGCTGATTGACCTCCTCCAGCGTCCAATACAGACCCTGGCGATTCTGCACCCACTCAAAATAACTCACAGTCACGCCGCCGGCATTGACCAGAATATCGGGAAACACCACCACATCTCGCCCGCGCAAAATCTCGTCCGCCTCCGGAGTCGTTGGACCATTTGCCAGTTCGTACACCGCCCGCGCCTTAATATCGCGGGCATTCGACGCTGTAATCTGGTTCTCCAGCGCCGCTGGCGCCAGAATATCGACATCGAGCGTGAGCAATTCCTCATTGGTAATCGTCTCGTGATCAACCGCATTGCACACACTACCTTCGCAATAAACGGCTTTAAGCGCGCGGGTCGAATCCTTGAACTGACGCACACTGGGAATATCGAGACCCTCTCGCCGATATATCCCACCCTGAGAGTCACTCACCGCCACAACCTTATAACCGGCGTCAAAAAGCAACTCAGCAATAATAGCCCCGGCATTGCCAAAGCCCTGCACTGCCACAGTCGTCGTAGCGGGCGAGCCACTCAACCCGAGCCTGGGCAAAGTCGCCTCCATAGTGAAAAAAGCCCCCATCGCAGTCGCCTTATCCCTCCCCAGACTCCCCCCCATAGTCAAAGGCTTGCCAGTAATCACCGCCGGCGCAATCTGCCGCTTAATAATGCTATACTGATCCACCATCCAGCCCATAATCATCTCATTGGTATAAACATCTGGCGCTGGAATATCGACATCCGGACCGATAAAATCGGCCACCGCATCGATATAACCCCGACTGAGCCGCTCCAGTTCAAAAGGAGACAGCGACTTGGGATCAACCGTTATGCCACCCTTACCCCCGCCAAAGGGCAAATTGGCCACCGCGCATTTGAAAGTCATCCAAAAAGCCAGAGACTGGACCTCGTCAATAGACACATCTGGATGAAAGCGGATACCTCCTTTGGTGGGACCCCGCGTATCGTCGTAGCGCACCCGGTACCCCGGAAAAATACGCAACTCGCCGTTATCCATCCGCACCGGGATGGAAACTTTCAAACTCGACCTGGGCAATTTGAGCCGCTCAATAGCCTCCTCAGAAATAGAAGCATAAGCAAGAGCTTCATCGAGCCTTTGGCTGGCATCGCTGAACAATGATTGGGACATTGTATATCCTCCTGAATACAGAAAGCCGTCAGGGGTATATCCTGACGGCCATGGGGTAATCATCTACAAATTCCAGAGTTACTCATCGTCATCTGTAGAAATAGGCAAATCTTCGCGCTTCAAAATGCGGCGGCGGGGCCGACTAAACTGTTGGGGTGTGCGCTCGAGCCGTTCCTGAACCTGCACCGTATAACGCGCAGTGGGCATAGCCTCGAGCCGCATCGGATGAATCGGTTCACCGGACTCCTCGCAGAATCCATAAGTCCGATTTTCAATTTTTTGCAAGGCATTGTCAATCTCTGCCAATTCGAGCCGCTCGTGATTGCCCAGCGTCGTCATCAACTCCAACGACGACGCATTGCCCGCCGCATCGAGAGGATCGGCTGCGACATCCCCTCTAATTTCATCGAGATCTTCATCTTGACTGAGCACTTGCTTGAGCAACTCGCGCTTGCGCTCAGTCAAAATTTTTTTATAAAACGCGAGCTTTTCGTCACTGAAAGGTTCATGCTTTGCCATTACCTATTGGTCCTCTTTTTGTTTCCCAGAAATCTGCTCCCATAAATTTATCCGCAATTATATGTCAGCGGGAAAATAATGTCAAGTCTTGCAGAAAAAAAATAAATCGCGTCTCCAGGCATCCTATCCTCCAAGCGCAGCCAAAAAATCCTCTACAGAAAGTGCGTTGAACACATCATCAGCCGTCAAACCACCCTTTCTGGCAATCCCCAACCCAAAGCACATATCTTGCAGCCCTTCCACACTATGGGCATCTGTATTAATCGGGATTTGCACGCCCTTCTCTCGCGCATAAGATAAAAATCGCCAATCCAACTCCAAACGCGCGGGATTGGCATTGATCTCAATTGCCGTACGCGCCTCGGCCGCAGCGTCAATCACCGCCTTCATATTGAGCGGATAGCCCTCACGAGACAATAACAAACGACCTGACGGATGCCCCAAAATATCGACATGGGGATTCTGAACAGCGCGAATCAACCGATCTGTAGCCTCTTTTTCAGTCATTGAAAACTTCGAATGCACAGACGCGACTACCAGATCAAACGCGGATAAAAGTTCATCGTCAAAATCCAACCCCCCATCGCTCAAAATATCAACCTCAATACCCTTCAACACCCGAATACCCTCCACCGCATCGTTGACGCGATCAATCTCATCCCACTGCAACCGCACGCGATCTTCATTCAACCCATTGGCATAAGCCGCGGCCTTGCTGTGATCGCAAATACCGATATACGCATAACCCAGCACCTTTGCCGCCCGCGCCATATCCTCCACACTATGCCTTCCATCGCTATACGTCGTATGCACATGAAGCGTACCCTTCAAATCGGATTGCGCGACCAACTCCGGCAACGATCCTTGTTCTGCGCGATCAATCTCATCTCGTCCCTCGCGCAACTCGGGCGGAATATAATGCAAACCCAACGCACCAAACAACGCTTTCTCATCGGCACAAACCGCGTTTTCATCCCCCTTGAACAATCCGTATTCATTGAGCTGCATACCCCGGTCTTTTGCCCGTTGCCGCATCGCGGTATTGTGTTCTTTACTCCCAGTAAAATGGTGCAATGCATAGGGAAACGCCGCATCCGGCACAATCCTCAAATCCGCGCGCATACCCGAATCCAGCACAACACTTACCTTTGTCTCACCCTGCCCCGTAACCTCTGCCACACCGGGATACGCGACAAAAGCCCCGGCAAGTGCGCCCCCGTCTTTCGCGCTCGCAACAATATCCACATCCTTACTCGTCTCCATACATCGCCGCACACTGCCCGCCACCGATAGGCGAATCACCCCCGGTTGATCTGACAGATAAGCGCGCAAAGCCTCTGCTTCATCCTGCGCCGTGCGGCTCAAAAAACGCCCGCGGTGTTGCTGCAAATAAGACACCCCGCGCAAAATACTCTCAGCGGTCTTCTTCCCAAACCCGCGCAACTTTTCGACCTCACCCGCCTCGCATGCTTTTGCCAGCGCATCCACATCGGCAATACCCAACTGCTCGTAAATAGACCGCACCCGTTTCGCCCCCAAACCGGGCACCTCAATCATCTCCAACAACCCCTCGGGCAGCGCGGAACGCAAATCGCCCATACCCGGCAACTGCCCCGTATCAATAAGGATTGCGATATTTGCCGCCATCTTCGCGCCAATACCGCGCACAGATTCCAATTCACCGCGCACGCTCAAATCCGAAGCGGGCTTCCGCAACAACTCAATCTGCCGCGCTGCATTGACATAAGACCGAATGCGAAACGCATTATCGCCATTCAATTCCATCAGCGTAGTCATCTCTTCCAAAGCCGCGGCAATATCTTTATTATCCATTCAAAACCACCGGGAAATGTAGTGGACATTTGGCAATCTACATGGTTATTTTAACTTCAATCGCCTGGTCAAAGTTTGGAGAATATAGATACAGAATGGAGCTAAGTCAATGAACCAAACCACAAAAATCGCCATCGTCGGACTGGGGCGCATCGGCTGGCGTTTTCACTTCCAGCAAGCCCTCTCATCCGACCAATTTGAAATCACCGCTGTTGTCGATCCCCTGCCCGAACGATTATCCGAAGCACGCGCAGCAGCGGATTGTGAAACCCACACCGATTTTGAATCTCTCTGGTCCTGCCCATTGCCCGACGTAGTCGCCATTGCCACGCCGACCACATTGCACGAAGACATGACCATTCGCGCCCTCAACGAAGGTTGTCACGTCATCCTCGAAAAACCCATGACCACCTCCCTCGCCTCGGCAGATCGCATGATCGCCCAGGCCCAAAAAAATAACCGCCGCATCTTTCTTTATCAACCCCACCGCCTCACACCCGAAACGCAAACCGCGCGAGAAATTATTCAAAGCGGCATGCTGGGACCTATCTACTTCATACACCGGGGCGTATATCGCTATGTGCGCCGAAACGACTGGCAGAGCTTGCGGAAAAACGGCGGCGGCATGCTCAACAACTACGGCGCGCATTACCTCGACCAACTCATCTATCTCTCCGACGACTCGGCAATCACAGAAGTCGATTGCAAACGCTGGGCAATTGCCACCCGGGGGGATGCCGACGACGTAGTCAAAGCCTGGGTGAAAAAAGAATCTGGACAACTCTTAGACGTGCATATCAATCAGGCCACTGCCCATATCATGCCCCTCTGGCATATCTGTGGAAAATACGGCACAGCCATTCGCGAGGACAACGTATTCAAAGTACGATATTACGACCCCGCAGAAGCGCCCCTGCTAAACATCGTCGAAGGCGCAGCACCCGAACGCAGCTACGACAATAAGGACCGATTGCCCTGGCGGGAAGAAGACATCCCCATTACCCGGGACAAACAGCGCGACTTCTACGCCAACATCTACGACGTAATCGTCAACAACGCCACGCCCTATATTCGCATAGAAGAATCGCGCGAACTCATGCGCGTCATGGACTTATGCCGCCAAAGTGCCAAATTCTGATCAGGATGTGCCGGATTAAAGGATATACAGGATAAAATCCGTAGATCGAACCAACGATACAATCAAACTATCAGGAGACACGATGAAACTTTCACTCACCTCTGTCATGCTTCCCCGATGGGATTTGGAAACCACATTCAAAAAATTGGAAAAACACGGTTACGAAGGCATTGAACTCCGCTGCCGATACAATCCCGAAGACCCCAATGCCGAATTGTTCTATTGGGGACGCCACCTCACGGATGTCAGCCCAGACAATATCCTGGACAAGGCAGCGCAGATACGCGACCTCTCAAACCAAACCGGCGTGCGCGTTTGCACCCTCGCATCCAATTTCACTTATGATAAGATCGAAATCATCGAAAAAATATTCAAAGGCGCGCGTGCAATCGACTCCGATAACCCACCCCTCATTCGCGTTGGTGCCCAGAGCCACGACCGCCAGGCGCCCTATATTCCCCAATTCCTCAAAGCGCGCGCGAGTTTTGCCGACCTGGTCGAAATGGCACGCGATTACGGCGTCAAAATCATCTATGAAATTCACGTTGGCACCATCGCTGTGAGCGCATCTCGCACCATCGCCCTCTTAGAAAACCTCGATCCCAATCACATCGGTGCCATCTGGGATGTGCCCAACATGATCCGCGTGGGACTTGAAGACAGCAAAATGGGCCTCGAACTACTCGGCCCGTATCTCGCCCATGTACACATCGGCAATGCCACACCCGTGCAAACCGAGCGCGACGAGACCGGAAGCATGCAATGGGAATGGAATTTTAGCGACCTGCGAGAAGGCATGGCAGATATTCCCCAAATTATCCAGGACCTCAAAGACGTCGGATATCGGGGTTATATCTCACTTGAAGAATTTGGTCCCGGCGATGACGAAGAAAAAATCAGTTCCCAGGGCAACTATTTGAAATCCCTCATCAATTAACAAGGAGCACACTATGGTCCCCCTCATCAGCAGTCTCGTCTATGGCCCGCTCGGCGCGTGCCAATTGCCCCGCACATGGTGGAAAGTACTCACGCGTAACGCCGGTATTTTAGACGACGAATACCCCGACATGACGGATAATGGCCTCGACCCGCGCGTACTGCGCGCATTGAATCTGGATATCGAAACCACATTGGCCTACTTGCGCGAAAACATGCCCTCGTACCTCGAATTTGAAGCGTGGATACTCGAACAGAGAGGCGACGACTTCTGGGGCTTTGAACAGCAAGACGCCATCGTCCGATGGAACGCGTTTATCCGCGCACGGCGACACCGCGGGGAAAAAATCGAAGAAACGTACACAGACACGGGTCTGCCGCGGGATGTGGGCATCGACACTGCAACCGTACTCAACTGCCTTCAGGATATGCAGTTATTTTACAAGCGCGACCTGTCCGAACTCAGCGGAAGCATCGTCCCACTCGTCGCCACAATTGATTTTGGTCCCCTCGGCGTGCGCCAATTGCCCCGCACCTGGTACAAAATTCTCCTCCGCGCAAAAGGCCTGCTACACCCCGACTATCCCGACATGACAGAGAGCGGCCTGGACCCCCGCGTACTGCACGCATTAAATCTGGGCATCGACGCCACATTAAACCACATCCGCACAAACCTCCCATCCTATCTCGAATTTGAAGGCTGGGTACTCGAACAGTGCGGCGGTCAAATTCCCGTACAAGCCATTGACGAATGGAACGACTACTTGTGCAATCGCATCCACAACGACGCCAAACGCGCAGAAATCCGCGCAACCGTGGGATGTGGCGACATATCCTCAGCCGTCGTACTCAACCACATCGAAGACTGGCATCTGGCACACCAGTGGCTCTTAAGTGCCATGTGAAAAGGAGAAAAAACTATGTCTATCGAACTCGGTGAATTATCCAATGGCGTGTCACTTACACAAGTGACCACAGACGAACTTGAAAAATCCAACATCTACTGCGAACTGCCCTACTGCTCTGCTGACTCGCGCGTCTTTGTCTATGAACAAAAAAATTCAGACACCGCGCCCAACACCACCGAATACGTCGCCTGCGAATTTGGCACATGGGAAACCGAAGTAATCGGTCGCGGTCTGGGCGGACCTGGCATGACCCACAGCGGCATCTTCTTTTATCGGCGCATTGTCCCTAACAAGTGCCAGGAACTCGTGCGCGTTGACCTGCGCACGGGCACACAGCGCGTCATCCATGAATTTCCCGAAGACCTTCAAACGCGCGGCCTGGGCACCCTATCGCCCGATGAACGCTATTACGCCTATGGCGTCACCATCAGCTATCACCCCAAAATGTTTGGCATAGAACTCGTCGATCTCGAAAAGGGAACGCGAGAAATCATCAACACCGACCCCGACATCTGCAATCCCCACACGCAATTTGAACCCACAGAAGGCAAACAAATCATGGTTCAGCACAACCGGGGCTGCGAATTCAAACCCGATGGCACCCGCCTCAAACTCGTCGGCGACGAAGGCGCCACCGAATACCTCGTCGATATACCCGACGGCAAAGTCACGCGCCTTCAGGTCGGACTACCCCATACGCCGAGTATTACCGGGCACGAAGCCTGGATCGCGGGTGCGAATGAAATCCTCCTATCCGTCCGCGCCGAAGGCGAATATGCACCCGACAAGGGCAACCTCGTCAAAGTATCGGCAAACAAACCCCCAGAGCGCGTTGGCACACCGGGCTATCGCTTCAACCACGTCGGCACCTCTCCGTGTGGTCAATACTTCTTCTGCGACGACTGGCAGGGCGCCAGCAAACTCATCGTCGGCAATATCCAGACCGGCAAAACCGCGGTCGTATGCGAAGCCCATACATCCATGAGCACCGCGCAAAACACGCACGGGCATCCCTATCTCTCGCCCGACCTCAAATGGCTCGTCTTCAACTCCGACCGCTCGGGCCATCCCCAGATCCACGTCGCATCCGTGCCGTCTGATCTTATTGCTCGGTTGAATTAGGGGAAATAAGACATGGTCTATCCCAATAAGAATGCTATTAAAAGAAGCGGTCTCACGATTTATGACCATATTCCTACAGAAAGACCAGATCTATATATTGCAAGCAAGAAGCTCGAAAAAATACTGAAAGAGAGTCTGATTGGCATTTCTCTCAGTGGCCTTGCGTTACGGACCAGATCAAAAGTCGTTAAGACTGACGTATGTAAAGCAATAGGTTATCCAGTACCTGGGTCTTTCAAGAGGACACAGCCGCGGTTCCCTGGACAGAACTTTGATGTATATATTCAGAAGTCGAATAACCTGCAGATTTGGAACGAGGAACTGGACGCATCGCGCAGGTACGTCATTGTGCGGGTAGATGAGGACAATCGGATAGGAAATGTCAGAGTGATTGCTGGTGCAGAACTCGCGAAACTGGACAGGACGGGCACATTGACTCAAAAATACCAGGCTGCTCTCGATGTTGGTGCCGAGGCATGCGAGTTGGTATCAAGGGAGGATGCAATACCAGCGGAACGCATTGGGCAGGAATCGTCGGCGCGTCTCATTGATCCGACAGAAGATCCGTCATTGCGTTCGCTTATTCCCATTCAAACACTCTTTGGAATTCTAAAATGCACGATTGGGATGGAAATTGACTATGTGGGAATGGATCAAGAGAGAAATCGCGGATCATTACTGCACGAGGTTGTCGCGAAGCTATTGGGCTATCCTGGATATGCAGACAAGGGCACATTTCCGGACATTCCGCATCAACTTTTAGAAATTAAACTTCAGACTTCGCGGACCATAGATTTGGGTCTTGTGACACCCGACAGCTTACAGGCACTTGACTATCCAGCTTTGGATGGCAATATCGTTATTCGGCACTGTGATGTTAGATACGCTCTGTTTTATGGTGAACTGACGGGAAATCGCGTGATGATTACGAACTTTTATATGACCACTGGGAGAGACTTTTTTTCAAGATTCAGACGTTTTGAAGGCAGAGTTTTGAACAAAAAACTGCAAATACCGCTACCCTCGGATTTCTTTATCTGAGAAGCCAAATGCTTTCCAAACCAATTTATCAACTGTGTGCATAAGTTCTGTTTTTTTGTCGGATGTGCATTCAAAAGTCTGTTTTGACATTTCGATAAGTTGGCTTGCTGACGCCGAATCTATTCTTGGAAGAGGGAACTGCTCAACATATTGCGTCATGAATCGTCTTCTTCCGGCATATAATTTATTGTTGAAACTGTGATCATAAAAGCACTCTATGAACGAGGAGTTGCCTACAGCAAGAGCCAGCCAGGTAAGTTCGTTTTCTTCAGAGCATGAAATCCAATAGCAGTCGCCGTTTACTACGGTGCCATTCAGGTCCAGCCAAAATGTTGGATGTTCAGCTATATCCCTAAAAACGATTTTGGCTTTTTTCCAGGCTTTTGGATCTTGAGGTACCCATATTTCATACCATTTTCTTCCTGACTCAATGACATACTTCCTGCCCTCAAGCTGATTTCTGTGTTCTTCGAGATAGGCTTTCGATTTTGGATAACTTGCCAGGTTGACTGCACAACGCTTTCCCCCAAGAATGGTGTGAGGATAAAGGATCTTGCTTTTTGGAGGCTCTGACCTGTACGGATTTCCAATGTGATGGGTTGTTAAATCTTTTAGCAATTCCGGTCGTTTATCCAAAGGCATGTCATCCCAATCTGATCTTATGAATACGCGATCCGCGGTGGTTTTAACGCCTACTCTAATTTTGCCAAGATCCTTGAATGTGGCGGCGGTGTTCCTGCAAACTCTACTTAGCCATTCTCTACTTTCCTTTGTAGAGATCCGCCATATATCCTTTGGTCCTCGCCCTGAATCCAATTCTCCCTTCAAAATATTGAAGTATTCATTAGATTTTGTTTTGACATACCCGCTGCGCCGAAGGGCTTCGATTGGGCTCTCGCAATTGCGCGCTTTTTTGACGGGATCAGATGTGTAAATTGAAGTGAATTTGGCAGTGATTGAAGGCTTTGCAGAGGTTTTTGGTTTTAGCATCAGGACCGCTGGAAGCACAGCCGCCTCAAAAAGTTTTGTGTCGCCAAGATCCCAAATATGTTCAATATCATACATTTCTTTAATTTTGGCTCTTACAGTTTCCCCAGACCTTGTCGTCATGAATCGATTAGATACGATTATTCCAAGAATGCCCTCCGGATGAATGTATTGAGCTATCGCAATAATAAATGCATAATAGAGATCCACCCTTCCTGCCAGTCCGAATTGACGAGCTAGGTCTTGGGACTTTTTTGCTCCCATTACCTGAGTTCTCACATAAGGTGGATTTGAGATTACGAGATCGAACTGCTCTGGTCGTCGGCTTTGGAAAAGGTCAGGCTGAGAGGAACAGTCCGCTGATTGAGCGAGAAAATCCCGATTGTGGAACTCAGTAGCAACTTTTGGAAACTGGTCCTTTATTCTTTCTTTAGCAAAAAGCATTTCGGACTGATTGGTTTCGTATCCGCTTACGGATAGAGGCACATCCATTTCTTGTAAATTTTTCAGAACAGCAAGTAATAATTCACCATCACCAAGAGCGGGATCAAATACATTGATGTTGCGTGTCTTTTCTGGCGGTTGCCATAATTTCAGCATTTCTTTTGCAACGAATGCTGCCAGAGCAGGAGGCGTGTAATGCGATCCCGTTGATTTTTGTTCTGAATTGGCTTTTGTCATGATTTTCTTATCGCCTGGTTGGGTTATATTCTGTCCAGATCATACTAAACGTTTGGGCACTTGTCAATATCGAAATCGCTCGCTATATGCTAAACTTCACATCTCCTATTTCTTTATGGACGAATGGCTCTCAATATTTGCCTACCGCTTTCAATTCGGCGTTATTACTATATTGGTGGCGATCTTATTGGGCATCCTGCTTCCGCTTACAGGCGGTTTCTTACACGCGCTAAAGATCGCTTCCGAAAGCCCGAGTGCTGCCCTGCGGGAGGACTGATACGCGAATATATACATGTTTTTTAAGGGAGAATGGGAGGAAGGAATAATTTGGCCTACCATACTATATCAAAAAGAAATACTATGCAGAATCGCATCTCAATAACTTTTATTTTTATCGCGCTTGCGTTGACAGTTCACCCTCTGCCTACTAAACATATTTTTGCCCGGGCAGAAGATAGTGAGGTGCATATCCCGGATGTCAACCTGCGAGCGGTGATTCTGCAAACGATAAATACAAAGAGCGAGGCCCCCCCAGACGCGATAATCACGCAGGCAGAAATGTCAACCTTAACTGGCCTTTCTGCATCGAATGCGCTTGAGGCATCAAATGCGAAGATCAGTGATTTGACCGGGCTGGAGTATGCAACCGGTCTAAAACGGCTGGTTCTCAGCAGTAACAACATTTCTGACATTACACCGCTATCTGGATTGAACAACCTGACAGACCTGGAGCTTGACCACAATAGTATCTCGGACATTACACCGCTATCTGGATTAACCAGTCTGACACAGCTACGTCTTGACACCAACACCATCTCGGACATCACGCCACTATCTGGCCTAAAAAATCTGACAGATCTGCATCTTAGTAACAACCTCATCTCAAACATCGCACCATTATCTGGATTGACCAATCTAAGAGTATTGCATCTTGACACCAACACCATCTCAGACATCACACCACTATCCCAATTGAACAACCTGACAGACCTGCGGCTCTACAACAACAGTATCTCAGACCTCGCGCCCCTATCTAAATTGACCAACCTGACACGGATAAATCTTGACGACAACAGCATCTCAGACCTCACGCCACTATCTAAATTGACCAACCTGACATGGATAAATCTTGACAACAACAGTATCTCAGACCTCACGCCACTATCCCAACTGAACAACCTGAAAGCACTATCTCTTTACAGCAACCGCATCTCGAACATTACACCATTATCTGGCGTAAAAAATCTGGCAGACCTGCGGCTTGACAACAATAATATCTCGGATATTACACCACTATCTGAGTTAAATGGTCTGATACGGCTATATCTCTCCGACAACAGTATCTCAGACCTCACGCCACTATCTGGCCTACATGGTCTGACAGACCTGCATCTTGACAACAACAGCATCTCGAACCTTATACCACTATCTAAATTGACCAACCTGAGGGTGCTATCCCTTTACAATAACACGATTTTTGATCTCACATCGCTGTCTGAGTTAAAAAGCCTGGGAGAACTGGATATTTCTCACAACAGCATCTCGAACCTTACGCCACTATCTAAATTGACCAATCTGGCAGACCTGCGGCTTGACAGCAATAACATCTCGGATCTCACGCCATTATCCGAGTTAAATATCTTGACGTGGCTGGGACTATCCCACAACAGCATCTTAGACATCACACCCCTATCTAAATTGACCAACCTGACACGAATAAATCTTGACAACAACAGCGTCTCAGACATCACACCGCTATCTGAGTTATACATCTTGACATGGCTGGGACTATCCCACAACAGCATCTCGGATCTCGCACCACTATCTGGTTTAAACCTTCTAATAGGGGTGGATCTTTCCGACAACAGCATCTCGAGCCTCACAACATTATCTGGTCTAAAAAATCTGGCAGATCTGCGGCTTGACAACAACAACATCTCGGACATTACATCACTATCTAAATTAACCGGTCTGAAAGGGCTACGTCTTTACAACAACAAAATTTCGGATCTTTCGCCTCTGGTTGCAAACCCGGGATTGGTCAATGGAGACGGAGTTGATATGGGTAATAATCCTTTGAGTGCCACATCACTCAATACACACATTCCTGCTCTGAAAGCCAGAGGGGTTACGGTAGAGATATATTCAAAAGTGGATGAATAAAAGAAAGGAGCACGCATGAGTGAAAGACCCAATATTCTATTTATCATGACCGATGATCACGCATCGCATGCCATGAGTTGTTATGGCAGTCGGATTAACGAAACGCCCAATCTGGACCGCATCGCTGAAGGCGGCATGCGCTTTAACAACTGCTTTTGCACCAACTCGATCTGCGCGCCGAGCCGGGCAGTAATCTTGACCGGCACGTACAATCACATCAACGGCGTCACCACATTGCGCACAAACCTGGACGGCCGACAGGTCACATTTCCCAAACTCCTGCAAGCCGCGGGATATCAAACCGCAATGGTGGGCAAATGGCATCTCGGACACGGCGGGCACAATGACCCCACCGGATTTGACTACTGGAACGTACTGCCCGGACAAGGCGCATATCACAACCCCATGATGTACGACATGGGCAAAGAAGTTCACTACGAGGGATATACCACAGACATCATAACCGACCTCGCACTGGACTGGCTAAAAGACCGCGACAAAAACAAACCATTCATGCTCATGTATCACCACAAAGCGCCCCATCGCCCCTGGGAGCCAGATGACAAACACGCGGACATGTACGAAGACATCAACATCCCCGAACCCGAAACACTGTGGGACGACTACAGCAACCGCGCCACAGCCGCATCGCAGGCTGAAATGCGCGTCAACCGCGACCTGAACCCCCGCGACCTGAAACAGCCCGTACCCGAAGGCTTGACCCCCGAAGAAGACATGAAATGGAAATACCAGCGCTACATCAAAGACTACTTGCGCTGCGTAGCATCCGTCGATGACAATGTCGGCCGCGTATTGGACTACCTGGACGAAGAAGAACTAACCGACAACACCATCGTCGTCTATACATCGGACCAGGGCTTTTACCTGGGCGACCACGGCTGGTACGACAAGCGATTCATGTACGAAGAATCCCTCCGCATGCCATTCCTCATCCGGTATCCCAAAGAAATCAAAGCGGGAAGTGTCTGCGACGACATGATCCTCAACGTAGATTTCGCATCCACATTCCTGGACTACGCCGGAATAAATATCCCCAGCCATTTTCAGGGACACAGCATGCGCCCCCTGTTAAATGGCGACCGACCCGCCTACTGGCGCGCCTCAATGTATTACCGGTATTGGATGCACCTCAACGGACACAATATCTACGCACACTACGGAGTCAGAACGCATCGGCACAAACTCATCTACTATTACGCCGACGGATGTGGACAAGAAG
>JAPPAB010000108.1 GCA_026705765.1 Gemmatimonadota bacterium | reverse complement strand
AATGACATTTATTTTTTCCACGCACGATCCGATGGTGATGGCGCGCGCGAGGCGGCTGATTACGCTGAAAGACGGAGGGATTGAGCGCGATGAGGTGGGGACGCTATGAGATGGCTTGTTGGGGCAATGATCGCGCTTTTGCCGCAAGCTGTCACGGCTGTACAACTGGGTGGTTTTTACAAGGGTTTTTCCGTCGTTTTTGATTCGCCACAAGTGGGTGTTCCTATAAAGGGTATGGTGAGTAATCGGTTGCGGTTCAATTTCGCCAATGCGTTCAGCGATCATCTGTCGTTTGATCTCGCCTACGACTTTATCCTGCGTATTCAGAATGAGAACCAGGCAGAGGTCCTTACTATTGATCCGCACGATTATCGCGTTGCCGATCTGGAGTCGCCTATTTATTCCGGCTATAATGATCTTATCGGCAGCGTTGGTGTGTTTCAAAACCTCGACCGAGCCAATGTGGCAATGCGTTTGTCATTTGCAGATGTAATTGTCGGACGTCAGGCGATTGCGTGGGGGAGTGCGCGGGTCGTCAATCCGACGGATGTGATCGCGCCGTTTACCTATAGCGAGTTGGATACGGAAGACCGGCCTGGTGTCGATGCCGTGCGCGTGCGCGTCCCGATTGGAGTACTGAGCGAAGTCGATGCGGGGTATGTGTTTGGACGAGACTTCGCGGCTGGTCGAAGCGCATTTTTTGTTCGCGGTCAATTCAATGCGGTGGAGACCGATGTGTCGCCGCTGCTCGTCCATTTCCGCGAGCAGTTGCTCCTGGGTATTGATGTTGCGCGTGGCATTGGGCGTGTTGGTGCGTGGATAGAGGGTGCTCGCGTTTTCACGATGGAACGAGATGTGAGCGACTATTTCCGCGTATCCACGGGCATGGATTACAGTTTCGGTGGCGAGACTTATGGATTCATCGAATACCATTTCAGCGGAGCAGGGGTGCGCGATCCTGAAGATTATCTCGTCAATTTAAATCGCTCGACATATCGCGATGCTGCCGTTTATCTTATGGGTACCTATTACTTCGCACTCGGTATCACACATCAACTCACGCCATTGGTCGCGTCGAGCGGACAGTTTCTCACCAATGTCACGGATCCGTCGTTCTTTTTTTCGCCTGCTATCGAATACAATATCGCGCGGGATTTCTACCTTTCTGCAGGCGCGTTTATCGGCATTGGTGATCGTCCGAAAGGCGAGCATTTTCAATCCGAGTTCGGCGGGTATTCCAATATTCTGTTTTTTTCTTTCCGTATTTACTACTGATGCAATTCAGACTTTTATCATTTACAATGAAGTTCTCGATAAGCTAAAAGCCAATGAAGTGTTCCCGCCGAATAGGTCCGAGTAATTTGATAAGTTTTTCTATCTCTCGTTGAATAAAAGCGGGATTGTCTATATCTTCCTGTGACGGTTTTAGTCCAGAGGATAGAAAATGTCCTGATAGGGCAATCCGAAGGCCATATTCTATTGCCTCTTCAGGGAGGAATGTAGTCTCAACCTCTGATGGTTCACCGATAAACGTGACGAGAAGAACATCGTTAGGCAGTCTGCCAAATTTTATACCTAAGACATCATATCTAGGTATAGCTGTTCCATAGCATTACCTTCCATCATCGCGTAGCGTGTCCGTGATGGCATCTCTCCTGTGTCGCCACGCCAGGAGGATGGGACGAGAACTGCACCTCTGGTCCGCACGGGCAGAATATAGCGTCTGAAAACCACACTGTCGAGCAAAAAAGGAGATAAAGATGATTCAGGGGGCTTGGACGTGCATAAAATTGAGATTTACAACATCAAAGAGGAAACGAAAGAAATACCTCGAGGGGGTGATCCTTCTCGAGATAGATAATGCATTGTCTGGGACCGCTGAATATGTCCCCTCATCGGGCAACCTTAGATTATATCTTTTCGGGAAATTTTCTAATGAGGAGATTCGTGAAGCATTTGAGTCTCTAGCAAAACGGCGCCTCATACAATATACTGAGGATGTTAGAAATGGTATATGGACTGCCAAAAGTATTAGGAAAGTGCCACGCAAGGAGCCAAATTATTTAAGAATGGCTGCTATTTCAGGATTAGTGACTGCTATTGCAACAGCCGTCACAGCAATAATAGCCTTATTCACTTTATTCTGAAGGCACAAATCGAGGAGAGAAAGATGGCTACTCAGGATCAAAAACGAGAGTGGACACCTCTGATTTGTCGTGAGAGTGGTGGTAGACGCATAGATATAGAAGAACTGAGAAAACGAGATGAATTGATCAAAGCGATGGCTTATCCTGATTGGGATAAGCGCGAAGATCAAGGGCAAGGTCCTCTGCCAAGTCGAGATCAATAATGCATTGAAAATCTTGAGGCAGCAAAAAATGTAATGGGTCGCCAATACTACGCAATTTGAAGAACTGGTCTTGCTGATCTTCTCGGACAGTAGATATTTGTAAAAGAAGTTTCGGTGGGTTATCCCGGGTTTTGCCTGTGGTGGTCTCAACTACATGCAATACAGGTATATGCATAGCTTTTGTATATTCTTGCATATTCTGCCCCTTCACATCATAGTGCCCTGAAGGCATCTTGGCCTATCGCCATAGATCAGGATGGGACGAGAGTTGCACCTCTCACCACGCACTCAGGCAGAATATAGCACTACAGGGGTATCTTGTTGAGCAGAATGTTGGAGGTAGGACCACACACAAGGGGGAGGGAAGTTAGGGAGAATGGACTTGACCCGTTTTGGATGCTGTTGCCGAATTCCAAATTCTGTCCATACAGAGCTTGTATTCAGGCCACAAACAGCCGTTTTTACAACTGCTGACTACCTCTCGACCAATTCGGCAACAGCATCGTTTTGGTGGGTACCTTATGAGCCTGTGACCCCGCATGGGGTTGTGTATTAAAAGAACTTGTAGGTGGTAATACGCTTTGATTAGCAAGCAATTATCCCAAAAAAATAGGCATCATAAGCCATTGCGACACAGTAAGTTCCTTAGGAGTAGTTAGAAAGGAGCCCCACTATGCCACCAACACGCCCACCTTATCCGTCCGAGTTGAAGCGCCAAATCATCGAGCTTGTGCGCGCTGGTCGCTCTCCGGCTGAACTGGCCAGAGAGTTTGAGCCGACCGCTCAGACCATCCAAAACTGGATACGCCAGGCTGATCGAGATGAAGGACTTCGAGCAGATGGTCTAACCAGTTCTGAGACAGAAGAGTTGCGTGTTTTTCGACGTGAGAACAAGCAGTTGCGCATTGAGCGCGAGATATTGTCAAAAGCAGCGGCCTGGTTCGCAGCGGAGACCGACGCGATCCCCAAAAAATCTTCGCGTTCGTAAAAGCGCACTAGGCACTCGAAGCGGGGTAACTCCAGTATGCAAGACAGCGTAGTCCTTTTTTTAATCCGCAAAAAATAAGGGCTTATTGTGCAATAGCATAAACCCTTCAAATCAAGCGTTTTTACTGCCTATTGGGCAGTAATTTTTATTAGGCATTTTCTACTTTTCAATCAGATGCCGGGAATAGTCACCCTTAGACATTTTACATGACGCGATGTTGTTGTACTGACTTTTTGTGACCTGCAATTGATCACGTATTGCTTTTAGGGTACCTTGCTTAATATCTTTGTTGCCATGACTCACGGCCGTTCTTATCGCTGGCACTCCTTCAGTTTGCGGAAATTCCCACTTCTCATGTTTTTTCCCTCCCTTTTTAACAAATCCGAGTTTTCTAAGCACTCTTTTTCGATGGTCATTTGTGTTCATACAAGGAAAGCTTTTTTTAAGAATTGATGCCGTTTTTTCTGGAAGCTGAAAACGACAGAATCGGTAGGATCGTTTTTGTTTTTTTTGATGTCTCGGAGGTCGTCAGCAATAAGCTCCACAAGACTGCCTAAAGCATCTTCCCAAGAATCATTGTCACCAGCGATAATATCTGGAAAATCCTCAAAAAATACCGCCCATGATCCATCTGCGAATTCTTCAAAAATAAACGAATACGCTCCGCCAGGTAATGGCAAAGTAATCGAGAATATAGAGATTGGTTCATCTTCTTTTAACGCATTAAGCGAGTCAGTTTCTTCATCTTCAAAAATGTGGCTGATAACTTCTCCAATGCCTCCTTCCTTAAATCGAGTTCTCAACGAATGATAAACCAACCGAGAGGCAGTATTTTCCTCTGGTAGTTGTCTTGTTGCAGACATGAACAACCTCCAGTGTGGTGTGCGCTTTGTTGCGCGTGGGACTTCAGTACTGATTTATGGTACGTCAGTAAATATGTGAGGGAACGTGTGAGGGATCAGTACTGAGTGCGGGTACATAAATTCGGTACATAGATGAGCTTTGTCAACCCGTTTTTCATTGACATCATTTTTTCTTGACTTCACCTTCACAACGCGTTTTCATATCAGCACAGCCGAGACAACTGACAACAGTTTTTTATCAGGAGGTAATACAATGCATGTGGGTATGCGAATCCCGCCGATGGGGCGGGAGATGGGGTTGGAGGGCATTATTCAGTGGGCAGCAGAAAATGGTTTGGGATCAATTGATTTGCCCGAAGTAGATGCTGAGATTCGCAAGCTGTGTGATAGTGCTGGGATTGGGATTGGTACTGTGGATTGGGGGGCAGGTGGTGGGTTGTTGAGCAAAGATGATGGTGCGCGAGAAGAAGCTGTGGCCGCGATGAAAGCGCGCATTCAGGCGGTTGGCGAATACGGTTCAGGGGTGATTTTTTTGTGTTTGGCTCCCGACGATCGATTGCAGGCTCGGGCTGAGACATTTGAAGTGTTCAAACAGGTTTATCCAGAGATTGTGGAAGAGGCAGAAGCACACGAGGTTTTTCTCGCGATTGAGCCCTGGCCTGGCCCGGCACCTGCGTATCCGAATTTGGGTTGTACGCCCGAAACGTTGCGGGCGGTTTTTGAGGTTGTGCCGTCGCCCAATCTGGGTATTTGTTACGATCCGTCACATTTTGCGCGTATCGGCGTCGATTACAAGCGGTTGCTGATGGAGTTTGGCAGCCGGGTGCGGCATGTGCATGCAAAGGATACCGAGTTGTTGGCGGATGGGCTATACGAGTTTGGATGTCTGGGCCAATCGTTTGGTCAGCGCTACGGTTATGGCGAGGGGTGGTGGCGTTACTGCATTCCCGGATGGGGCGTGGTGGATTGGAGATGGGTGATTGCGCGTCTGGAGGAAGTGGGCTATAACGGGCCGCTGGCCATTGAATTGGAAGACCACCGCTACAGCGGCAGTGCCGAGAAGAATGCAGCGGGTATTTTGACTGCGAAAATCTATCTCGAAGATATTTTGGGATGAACCGCTCGATAAGGCAAAGCCCCCACAAGCGATGTACTGTGGGGGCTTTTTGTTTTTTAATTTGATAGGGCGCGTTTCATTGTTGCGCCCATTTCGGCGGGGCTTTCGCACACGTGAATGCCGGCTTCTCGAAGCGCGGCCATTTTGTCGGCGGCGGTGCCCTGTCCGCCGGAGATAATTGCGCCCGCATGTCCCATGCGTCGCCCTGGAGGTGCTGTTTGGCCCGCGATAAAACTGACCACGGGTTTGCCAAAGTGCGCTTTGACATAAGCGGCGGCTTCTTCTTCGGCGGTGCCGCCAATTTCTCCGATCATGATGACGGCGTCTGTATCGGGGTCGTCTTTGAAGAGCGCGAGGCAGTCTGTAAAGGTTGTGCCAATGATGGGGTCACCGCCAATGCCCACACACGACGATTGACCAAAGCCGCTATCGGTGAGTTGCGAGACCGCTTCATAGGTGAGTGTGCCGCTGCGCGAAATGACACCAATGCGACCTTCTCTGTGAATCGCGCCGGGCATAATGCCGATTTTGCACTTGCCCGGAGAAATCAGACCCGGACAATTGGGGCCGATTAAGCGCGTGTTTTTATCGGCCAGATAGTGTTTGGCTTTTAGCATGTCGAGCACGGGTATGTTCTCAGAGATGCAAACGACCAGAGGTAAGCCTGCATCGGCTGCTTCCATGATGGTGTCGGCTGCAAAGGGCGCGGGAACAAAATTGGCCGATGCCGTGGCACCTGTTTGTTTTACTGCATCGGTTACAGTGTCATAAACGGGTATGCCTTCCACGCTCTCGCCGCCTTTGCCCGCGTTGACCACGCCGACGACACGAGTGCCGTAATCTACCATTTGTTCCAGGTGAAATCGCGCTTCGCCACCCATTGCTCTGCTGCTGGAAAAGCTCTGGATGATTACGCGGGTGTTGTTGTCAATGAGGATGCTCATAAAACTTGTTCCTTGTGGTTGAAATACGAATCAGCGAATCAACGAATCAACGGCGGTGCTCATAGTGGTTTTGGGCGGCGGAGCGGGGTTCGTCTATTCGTCTATTCGCGCTTCTTTAGTTCGTTCTTCGATTGTGCCATCTGTTTTGCCGATGATGATGCGATCCGTCAGGCCAATAAAAAGACCGCATTCGACCACGCCGCACAAGGCGTTGATTTTTGCTTCGAGCGCGGGCGGGTCGTCAATGCGACCAAAATCGCAATCGATGATGTAATTGCCGTTGTCTGTGACAAAAGGCGTGTTGTCCTGCGCGTTGCGAAGTGTGGGATGACACCCCAGGTCCGCGAGCAGGCCTTGTATGGCTTGCCAGCCAAATGGAATGACCTCGACGGGCAGGGGAAAAGCGCCCAGGTGCGCCACGGGTTTGGATTCGTCGGCGACGATGATTTCTCTGTCGGATAGAGAGGCGACGATTTTTTCTCGCAACAGCGCGCCGCCGCCACCTTTTATGAGGTTAAAGTCCGGGTCGAATTCATCCGCGCCGTCAATGGTCAGGTCAATGCGGGGAACTTTGCCGAAGTCGGTGAGTGGGATATTTTCCGATTCCGCCTGAATGCGCGATTGCTCTGAGGTGGGTATGCCGCATATATCGAGTCCTTCCGCGATGCGCTGGCCGAGCTTTTGAATTGCAAAAAAAGCCGTTGATCCCGTGCCCAGACCGACGATCATGCCATCTTCGACATATTCGGCTGCTCGTTCTCCTGATAATTGCTTGGGGTTAATTGTCATATCTGTTCTATCCTTTGTGATAAAAACAAGCGAAAAGATAAACGGAAGATAGTGATTTGGCAATGATTTTGATCCATACAGGCACAGTATTTTTTTATTTATTTTTTGGGGAAATTGTCATACTCTATCAAATGGGAGGACACTGTGATTAAATTCGGAGAAAAATATGGCTTATCGCACATTGGAAGATTTTTTTGGTGATATTGTGGGGAAAGCGCGTCGAGGACAGGGGATTTCGGAATCGGAACTGGCGCAACAGGTGGGGCTTAGTGTTCGACAAATTGGACAAATAGAATCGTACGATCTGACGCCCGATGATCAGGCCGTTTGCCGACTTGCAGACGCACTTCATCTCGATGGCGAAAAATTGGTGGAGGTGGCGCGTGGCTGGGTGCCAACAAAGGGCAATGCGGCGTTTGAAGATGAGAATATACGGGTTGACCGATTGATTCTCGATGCGGGTATGACGGTGAATTGTTATGTACTAACATGTAAGGCGTCGGGCAAAGGAGCTGTGATTGATCCCGGTGGTCAGGCAGAGTTGATTTTGGATGCGATTGCCGATATACAGGTGACGCACATTTTGCTCACACACGGGCACGGCGATCACGTTGGGGCACTCGAAGCAGTTGCCGATGCGACACAGGCGCAGGTATGTGGTTGCGAGCGCGATTTTACTTTGATGGGCGGGCGCAGCAGGCGGGTGACGGAACGCGTGGATGAAGGGTGGCAAACAGCGATTGGCGAGCTCGATATTGATACGGTGAGTTTGCCCGGGCACACGGGCGGTGGTATTGGGTATTATACCGCACCTGTGTTTTTTTCGGGCGATGCGCTATTTGCGGGTTCTCTGGGAGGGGCGAGGGGAGATGCCTACCGAGGGCAAATCCAGGCCGTGCGTGCGAAGGTGTTCTCTCTACCGGGAGAAACGACGATTTTTCCCGGTCATGGTCCGATTACGTCTGTAGCGCAAGAACTGGCGCACAATCCCTATTTTGTTTGAGATGGATCCGGGGACTTTTTATTCTTTTTCGGATGCCTGGGTTTCAACCCATTGTCCAATGGCCTGGCGAATGGATTCGACGGCGGCTTTTTTGCGCTCAAGGCGGTCAATATGCACGCGTAGCTGATCGATTTGTGCGTCGAGTTCTTGAAGCTCACCATTTGCTGCTTCAAGTGCTTGTTCATACAGGGGTTCGCTATGGGTCGATTCTGCCATGAAGTAAGCTCCTTGTAGTATGAGAAATGAAGTGCGCGATCCAGCTAAACATAACCTGTGTGGCCTTGTGTCGTCAAGCGCGAAAAAGTCCGCTCGCCGTTGTTTTGTGAAATCGGTGTATTTTTTTGGTTTTACAATCCGTTACAATTTATTACAATTTTCCTGGGAACGAAGTGGCTCTGCCAGTTGTTTAATGCCGTACATACTGATTCTTAAAAGACATGCAACTTTCTTTTTATTTATGCATTTAAAAAAAGGTAGTAAATTCCGATATTATAGTGGGCGTTGAGAGTATGTCAACGCTGTCTCACAGGGATATTTCTCACTGTTGATTTCGTTGCAAAGGAGCTAATCATGGCTCGGTGGTGTCTTTTCGTGCGAAGCGCAATATGCGTCCTCATTTTGGGTATTTCAAGCTCTGCTTTTGGACAAGAATATTTTGGCAAAAACAAGGTGAATTACAGCCAGTATACGTGGCATTATATCGACAGTGAACACTTCACGGTTTATTTTGACAAGGGTTCACTGGGGCTGGCCGAGTTTGTTGCCAAAGAAGCCGAAAGATCTCTGGTACACATTGAGAAAACGCTGAAATACACGATGAAGGATCGCTATCCCATTGTTATTTACAATTCTCACAATGGGTTTTCGGTGTCGAATATTATCAGCGGGGAACAGTCTGAGTTTACGGGCGGATATACCGAGTTTGCACAGGGGCGCGTGGTGATTCCCTTTACGGGGTCTTATGGAGATTTGCAGCATGTCATTCATCACGAACTCGTTCACGCTGTTACAATTGAGTTGTGGACCGGTGGCGGCTGGTTGGGGTCTCTGGTTTCGCAAACATCGACGTTACCGCCGCTGTGGATTGCCGAGGGCATTGCCGAGTACGTATCTCGATATGGTTGGCATAAGGAGCACGACAATTTTATGCGCGATGCAACCATTACCGGATATGTGCCGACTATCGAAATGATGTCCATGAGTTATTTTGCCTATCCCGGTGGCAATTCAGTTTTTTACATGATAGAGCAGGAATACGGCAAGGACAAAGTGGCATCTTTTATTTCTTCTTTCCGCACGGCCAAAAGTCCCGATAAAGCACTCAAAGCATCTCTGGGATTTGGGATGAAAGAATTGGAGGAAAAATATCAGTTGTGGCTCAAGCGGCAATACTGGAATGAGATCAATTTGCGCCATACGCCCAAAGAGATGGCAACAAATTTGACAGAGCACGAAGATAGGCGTTCGGCGTATAATTTAGCTGCTGCGTTATCTCCACAAGGCGATAAGGTCGCGTATTTGACCGACCGGAATGGCACATTTGATATTTATTTGATGTCGGCGATTGATGGCAAAGACCTGGGGCGTTTGGTCGAGGGACAAAAATCGTCTGCTTTTGAGTCGATGTTTGTTTTGCGGCCCGGATTTACCTGGTCGCCGGATGGTCGGCACATTGCATTCGCCGCTAAATCGAATAATAAAAATACCCTGTATATCCTCGAAGTGAAAAATAAACAGATTCGCAAGCGCTTTAAGTTTGACCTCGATGGTTTGTTTGAACCCACCTGGTCGCCAGATGGGAAAAAAATAGCCGTCGCGGGTATTAAAGATGGCTGGTCCGATGTCTATGTGGTCGATTTGAACGATGAGTCGCTTACGCGGCTTACAAATGACCCCTATGACGAACGGCATCTGGATTGGTCGCCCGACGGCACCTGGATTGCCATGAGTTCTGATCGTCCCGATACCCATTTGGAGTTCAGCGGGGGGAAGGATTTTGCTTTTGGTCAGTACGATATTTTCTTACTGCGTACAGATGGCTCCGAGATGCGCCGCATTGTCGCGTCTGAAGATGCCGAAGATTCGCATCCCGTGTGGGGTGCCGATAGCAAACACGTCGCTTTTGTTTCTGACCGCACGGGAGTGGGCAATATCTATATTGCAAATGTTGACAGTACGCAGGAGATATATCCCATTACCAATTTGCTGTCGGGGGCGCAATATCTCGATTGGTCAGCCGATGGCAAAAAGATCGTGTTCAATGCATTTCACAAGGGTGCCCTGGATATATTTGTGATGCGCGACCCACTTGTAGAGCGAAAAGAAATGGCGGATTTGCCGCGCACCCGGTTTGTCAAGCGCCTTGCCGGCGAAGATGAAAAGATGTTTGTCGAGTTACAAAAGGAAAAATATGCGAGCCGTAAGATTGACAAAGTAGAAGCCGACAGCACTGCGGTTGATTCGACAGCCGAAAAAACAGAAAAGAAAGTGGCGCAGTGGATTTCCGATCAGGAAGCACTTGCAGCGGCAGAGAGTGCTCCTGCCGATAGCACGGCTGAGATCGATACTACGCATCCGGTAGCAGGCAGTCCAGAAGAAATGGCCGATACCGGCAAACAAGGGGTGAAAAACTGGGGTGAAAAGGAATTTCTGGTAAAAAAATACAAGCTGAAATTCAAGCCCGAACTGTTTGGTGCTCAGGCGGGATTTGATACGTTCTACGGTGTGAGTAGCTCTATTGTATTGTCAGTGAGTGATGTGATGGGCGATCACCGCGCCACATTGGTGACGAGTCTGAATTTTTCGCTCAAAGACAGCGATTTTCTACTCGCGTATGCTTATTTGAAGAATCGCACAAATTACGGGGCGCAACTTTTTCACACGCGGTTCTTTTTCTTTGATAGTACAGGTCGCCTGACTGCGGATCGATATTACGGGCTTTCGGGGATGCTTGAGCGTCCATTTAACCGGTTCGCCCGTTTGGAACTCAGTTCGCGTTTTGTTTCTGTTGATCGCGAAGAGGTGTTTACCGATAGAAGTACTAACCCGTATTATCAGCCGGGCTTTCGCGGCGTTGGGCGGTTTACGAGTCAATTGATCAACCGCCGTCGGGCGGCTATCGGCGAGGTGGCTCTGGTGGGCGATAGTGCGCTGTACAGTTTGTTTGGCGCCGTAGATGGGCATCGATATCGGTTGAATTTTGAAGGTTCTGGCGTGGGTATGAAATTTGCCACATTTACGCTGGATTATCGCAAGTATATGCGGTTGTTAAACGAATATACCTTTGCCATCCGAATGTCGGGCGGAACGAGTTATGGTCCCAACAGCACCGTGTTTTTCCTGGGCGGTGTGAACAATCCAGTCAATCCGACATTTTCAACCATTGCCAGTGTCGATCAGGATCGCATATTTTTCTCTTCTTACGTCTGGCCCCTGCGAGGCGCGAGATTGCTCGAAATGGCGGGTGATTCTTATGTGCTGGCCAATGTCGCATTTCGGTTCCCGCTTATCCGGCAATTGGCCATGGGCTGGCCCCTACCATTTTTCTTCCAGAATGTACAGGGCGAATTGTTCTTCGACATTGGAGGTGCTTTTGACCGCGCCAATTGGAGAGATGGGTGGGTCGCCCGAGATGGAGGGTTTGAGCTCAATACGCCGCAAAACTTTAATACGCCGGAAATCAGGAAGACAAGACCGCAGATAGCCGCCGGGTATGGGTTTGGGGTGCGGGTAAATTTGGGCTATTTCCTGTTTCGATACGATCTGGCATGGCCTACGGATCTCGCAGAAACATATCATCCACACCAGTATTTCTCAATTGATTTCACGGGCTTGTTCTAATCGCAGATGGACGCAGATAAAAGGTGAGATTAAGTTTGGGGTTGGATGAAAACCGATGAGGAGAGGCGTGTTGTACGTCTCTCCTTTTTTTGTCAGGTTGATAGATGGTGATTTTTTTTGTATTATTTGAAGTGGCCAAAGTGAGAAAGATTTTTCATGAGGGATTTGTTATGGCAGCTAAAGAGTATTACATGGTGGGGTTGAGTAAGTTGGGGACTGGGGATTTAGAAGGCGCAATTGTCGAATTTGAGAAGGCGGTGTCTGAAGATGCCTCGTTTTACATGGCGCATCTGGGATGGGCACAGGCACTGGATCGGCAGGGGAAGATTGACGAGGCGATTGAACAGGTCAACTGCGCTTTGCAAATTGTTCCCGATGAGGCTCTCGCACATACGAGTCTGTCGCGGTTATATCAGCAGAAAGGGATGATTGAAGAGGCTGAAAAGGAAATGGCTATTTCTCACCAACTTTCTCAAAATATTTGAAAAATGACGCGTGTATTGAAAATGAGGACGTCCTGTTTGGGCGTCCTTTCTGTTTTTGTGTTGATGGCTTGTGTGACAGCAAATGCAAATTCGGTTGATTCGCTGCTGGCATGCGCGCAACGCGATACGTCAAAATCGCTTGACTACCGCATTGGTTTGCTTCGAAAAGCACTCCGTGTGGATGGCGATCGCGCAGATGTCTGTGCGGCATTGGGCGCGTTGTTTATCCAAAAGAATACGCCTGCGAGCAGGTTGCGTGCAGATCGCTATATTTATCGCGCGATTGTATTGGATCCAGAGAATATAGAATATCATCTGTCTTACGCGACTCTGCAGCGCAAAAAGGGCTTTCGTTACAATGCCATGCGATATTTTGAAAAGGTACTCCGCATGGATTCAACGCAGGTTGATGCAGCCTGTGAAGTAGGCGATTATTATTTGCAGGATATGTTGAAATACGTCGATGCGCGACGTTTTGACGGAGGTGGGAGTATGCGGTCTTTTGCAATGGAGAGTGTGCAAACGGCCGCGAATTATTACCACTACGCACTCGCACATGATCCCTATTGCAGGCGCGCGTATTACGGGTTGGGTATGCTGAGTATAGAGGGTGGATATAAAGAGGATTTGATTGTTATTGCGCAGGCACTTTTAGACCGGTGGCCGCAGGATCGGGATGGGCTTTTGTTTTTGGGATTGGGGTATTATGCGGCTGAAAAGTACGAGGCGGCAGGCAAAGCGTTTGATCGCGCGTACGCACAGATGGATTCGGTTGGGCAGGCTGCGATGACTTCAATAGAATTGTTGGGTGGTGGGGATGAGGCACCTGCGCTTTTTTGGCAAATGCGCGATCCTTTGTTTCTCACACCTGTGAACGAGAGAAAGCTGGCACATCGTGGGCGGGTTGCTTATGCAAATTTGAGATTTGGTTTGCCCGATGAGGGGATTGCGGGTTGGGAAACGGATATGGGCAAGGTCTGGATTCGCTATGGTCGCTATGTCAATCGCGTGAGAACACTTATTCCGCACCGGGAAATCTGGACATACGAAGATTTTTCAATGAACTTTTTTTCCTATGATTCTGTGCATTGGAAATTGGAATTGATGAAGGATGAGCGATGGGCACTCGCTCCGGGTGGATGGGGCAGAAGTCAGATTCTGTCGCCCAATTTTTATTTACCCGAGCGCTATGTCGATCCATATCGAGATCAGAAATACGGATTACCCGTACAGGTGGGATTTTTCAAAGCTGAAGAAGGACAGGTCAAGGTGGCTTTCTCGTGGGGCATCCCCAAGCGCGAGTTGCAGTATCTCAAGCTCTATGAGACCTATCAGGTTGATTTAGATGCTGGTATTTTTGTTCATAGAAGCGATGGGGAAGAGATAACGGGTATCAGGTGGCAGCCAGAGGTATTTCGAGATGTTTGGACCGATTCATTGAAGGAGCGGTATTTGTTGGGGCAACGCGACCTGATTTTGGCACCAGGGCAACAAGATGCCGATTCACTTGCGCTATCTTTAGAAATTAAAGATGTGGAAAAGAAAACAGTGGGCGTGTTCCGCGATACCGTTTTTGTACAGGCATTTCCCGATGATGTGATTTCTATGAGTTCTGTGTTGTTGGCTTCACATGCAGGAGATGGCAAAGAGGGGATAGAAGTCATCCCCAATCCGTTGCGAACTTTTGGCGCAGACGAGTTGTTGTATATCTATTTTGAGATTTACAATCTGGTACGCGATGAGTTTGGGCAGACCGATTTTTCTGTGACGTACAGAGTAGGCCCACCAGATTTGCGGCGTTTTTCCGATAAGCGAGATAGAAAGGCGATTGAGCAACTGGGTATAAGTGATGACAGGTGGCGTATTTCCGTTAGTACAGATTATCGAGGAAGGGAGATGCAGGAGCCGGTTTATTTATCCGTTGATTTAAGTGAGTTGGGGCCTGGCGTGCATCTGTTATCTATAGTTGTCACTGACCGTCAAACGGGTTTACAGGCCTGGCGAGAAACGCTGTTTCGCATTTTGTGACGTCAGGGGACCTATTTTTTAGCTTTTTTGTACCAGAGGAGTCTGATCAGTGGGGGGCCGCCAAATAAAAGAAAGCCGAGGATTGCGACTGCATGTACCGACGTGGCAAATGCCAATGCGATTTCTGTTGGCACATGGTAGAAATGGTGGAGCGTTTCGGCACAAAAGAAATGATAGGAGCCTATACCACCCGGTGAGGGAAAGACAAATCCGATCGTGGCGATGGTCATTACAACCATAGCTTCAAACAGACCGAGGTTGTACTTATGTGATAATCCAAAACTGTAGAAGGGCAAGTACATGGCAAACAAATAAAGGCTATTGAGAATCAGGGTTGATACCAGAATTCCCGCGTAGCCTTCTACAGTGTGAATAGCTCTCATGCCCTGTAAAAAAGAACGCAAAATATGGGTTGCACCATCGGCCAGCCTGGGAGAGAGGCGCGCCAGCAGGCGGTGGAAAATGGACAGGCCGCGTTCTCCGCGGGCTGAGAGCAGTCCCAAAAATACGAAAGCAAACAAAATGATGGGTAATGTCAGTAAGGCGATTGGTTCAAGCCAGGGAAATGCCGCGCCGATCTGCTCTCTGGCAAAAAATAAAACCACGCCCAAGATGATCAAGAGGGTGAGTATGTCGAGCAAGCGTTCTACAATTACTGTCGCCAGGATTGCACTGATGCCGGTGGGGTGATCCCTTTCGAGGGCAAGGGCACGGGCGACTTCGCCAGCACGAGGGAATACGACATTGCCCGCATAGGCGACCATGACAGCCCAAAATGCCGCGCGAATGGAAATATTTGGGGCAACGGGTGATAGCAAAATGCGCCAGCGCCAGGCGCGCGGCAAGCCCGACGCAATGATGATGATGGCCGATAGGAGTAACCACAGGGGATTGGCAGTTTGCAGAGCCTCTTCGAGACGCACCCATTTGACATCTCTAAACGCTGCCCAGAGAAAGCCCCCCATTAACACGAGACTTGCTGCGAGTTTGAGAAAATTTTTCATCATAGACCATATCCCAGGCTGCGAAGGGCGGTGTCTTTTTTGCGCCAGTTTTCATAGACTTTGACATGCAGGTCGAGGTAAATTGGGTGTTCCAAAAATGCCTCGATTTTTTTTCGTGCCCGATGTCCAATGGTTTTAAGGGTTTTTCCCCCTCGTCCTATGACAATGCCTTTTTGTGAATTGCGTTCGACAATGATATTGGCCTGAATATAGACTTTGGAGCGGTTTTCTTCGAAAGCCTCAATGTCGATTGCCGTTGCATAGGGCAATTCCTGGCGCAGGTGATGGAAGACTTCCTCTCGAATGAGTTCCGCGACAAAAAATCTTTCGGGCTGTTCGGTGAGCATATCTTCCGGATAGTATTGTGGGCCTTCCGGCAGTGCATGGCGCAAAGCTGTGTGAAGGGCTTGTATGCCCTGACCGCTAATGGCCGCCACGGATAAAACGGTCTGTGGTGAGCGTGATGTGCGAATCTGTTGCTCGCAGCGTTGGGCTTGCGCGTGCGATATGAGGTCAGTCTTGTTTACAGCAATGATTTTGGGAATATTCCATTGTTCGAAGATTTGTCGTACTTCGGTGTCATAGGAAGTATCAAATTTTGAGCCATCGACAATGCCCAAAAGCACATCGGCACTTTGATATGCACGCCCGATTTGTCGGTTCATAAATTCGTGAAGGCGATAGCGCGCAGACAAGATACCGGGGGTATCGAGAAATATCATTTGGGTCTGTTTATCTGTCACAATGCCCAGGATATTATTACGGGTCGTTTGGGGTTTGGGCGAAATAATGGATAGGCGCTCCCCCACGAGTGCATTAAAAAGCGTGGATTTGCCGACATTGGTGCGTCCCGCGATTATGACATATCCAGATTTGAAAGCCATCACTGTCCAATCAAAAAAATAAAGAGGCGGAGATACGGTACGTGTTGTCGAGTTGGTCGTGTTCCATGAAGGCGAGATCTACGCCAAATCGACGGAATTGCAGGCCAGTGCCCGCTGTAAAGTGTCCGTCTTTGTATCCGAGGCGAAATGCGAGGCGGTGTTGCAGGCGGTATTCTATTCCCAGTTGTATGCTGCGCGTTTTTTCCCGTGTCGATTTTTTGTCATTCAGGTGCGTGCTAAAACTGATAATCATATCGCCGCCGGGCATCCTGCGTTGGAGGGCAGAGCCAATGAGAAGAGACGGCGAAATGTGATCCGCAATGCCATTGGGAAATGCAATGCGCGTCTTTGTGAGATCGCGTATTGTCGCGCCAATGCGAAACGTCGAGGCGGGCAGATAGAGCAGGCCGATGTCCAGGCCAAAGCCGCTTCCAATGCCTACGCTGAGATCGCGTCTGATCATTTTTATACCCGCCCCAAGACGCAATTTATCTGTGATATGCCGCCCATAAGCGATTCTAAAGACAAAATCAGCAGTGCCGATTTTATCAATTATTACGGGTCGGTTGTCTGGGCCAATTGGACGATCTGGATCTTCCAGACCTGTCAGCGCAATCCCATCAACGCCAGCGCGAACAATACCCAGGCCAATGCCGCCTCTTTTTATAGGCAAGCGCAATGCAAAAATATCGTGATTTATACTGCCGCCAAATTGCTCGGCATGTTGTATGTGAATCTCTCGTTTGAGTGGTAATGAACTTTTGCCTGCCCTGGAATACACCTCTGGGGTAAGTCCTGCGGGATTCCAATAGACTGCTGTTGCATCAAGACTGAGCGCGACATAAGCACTGCCCATGCCCAGAGCGCGAGCACCGGCACCCAATAAGAGAGGATCACCTGCATAATGGGATGTCTGTGCCTGGATTGGACTTGTAAGCGCGCACATGTAATACAACGCCAGGGTCGCAAAGCGTTTCAATGATTGGCCTCTGCATGGGGAATGAAGATGGCGATATTGCCGGGACGCAACGCCGATCCCAGGGCTTTGATATCGACAGGAGATAAAGAGATGTGCGGTATGTCACCTGTTGAAATTCCGTCCGCTCGAATGACGAGGTTTGGCGCAAAATAGAGGCGGGAACGATGGCGAGGCCCTTCTATCAGACGTCCGGAGAAGTCGAGGGGAAAAAGCCGCCCGCGAAGTCTCAGATTTGCATTGCCGGGTTCAACCGAGATGGGGTCAATTCTGTTCACAAAGCGATAGCTCTGGGTGTGGCGTTCCTCTATGGGCGACGAGTTGAGAATGGCGCACGTTCTCAGTACATTGCCCTGAGCTTTGAAGTGAATTTGCTTTGACGGAATGTCGATGATAAGGTAGAAATCGTCTGGTGCTGTTTTAACCTGCTCCAGTTCGCGAATAAGGGCTTCGCGGTAGTTTTGGAGAACGATTGTGTCCTGACCAAATACATGGGTTTCCACAAGAAGCAAACAAATTAGTAGATATAGACCCGGTCGCCAACTTGTAGTGAGCGATACACAAAGGCCAGGTCTTCGTCGTTGAGGCGAATACATCCGTGCGTGATATGCCGTCCGAGCAATGTGGGATAAAGGGTGCCGTGAATTTCGTACCCGTCGCCCAATTCAAGGGCGTAGGCCCCTAAGGTTGTCCGGTCGAGGCGCCGAAACTCCCAGGGCAATACAGTGGGTTCTTCTCCACTTTCGACAAAGGCCCACAGGGGCTTGGCCCAGATGGGGTCTGTCACTTTGTGCAAAATAGTTCTGATACCCAACGGGGTGTGAAATTGCCAGCGCGCCGAAGCACCTGGATGAAGTAGTACTTTGCCGCTACCTGTCGCACACGTCGCTTCTCGTATCATCTGGTTGTTGTGCCAAACTTGAAGGCGGTTGTGTACGGTATCAATAACGATGTAGGTTTCTGTTGCGTGTCGTTTTAATGCTTCTTGGAGTGATGCGATATCGGCTTTGAGTCGCTCGATATCCGTTTCTCGTGCAGGTAGATGCAGGGAAAAGCTGAAGAACAGATAGAGTGCCAGTAATAATATGGTGTGAAAGCTGTGCATGATGTATGGCTTAGAAATTGCAAAACCGAGGTGCTTTTTGCGCGCCTCGGTTTTTGTCTTTTTAGAAAGATATTTGGATGGTGTTACAGGCGGAAATACCAGGGTTTATGTCGTTCTTTCCAGTCTTCGATTTTCTGAAGCGCGACCGAAACAGCCCCCTGAACACCAGTAAGTTTGGTTTCTGCATCCTGCGCTTGAGCGAGCGCATCTCTGTATTGCCCATTATCGAGGCTACCGCGTGCGTCGCTTATGCTGGTCTCGGCCTGATTCAGGTCGGCGTTGAGCTGATCGAGATCATCGTCTGCGCCTTTTCCCCGAGGTGCCTCGCCCAAACTGACTCTGGTGTCTGAAATTCCGGGCATGACGCGCTCGATAATCGCCTGGGTATCGGCCTCCAGTTGCCTGTTGGTGTCAGCTTCTGATTTTGCGCTATTAGCTAACTCCAGAGCATCTACATAAAGAGGCTCAGCTTCATCAAATTTATTGAAGAAGAAGAACTTTTTCTCTTCAAACTTCTTGGCGGCACTATCTATGGCAGCGGTTGCTATGCGATATGATTCAGGCGCATAAGTCTCGGCCATAGATGCCTGTGCTGCAGCATAAGCGGCCTCAGTATCCGCTTTTAATTTTACCAATTCTTCGGAAGGCCCACAACCCGTTATGGCAAATGCCATAACCAGAACAGTGCAAAGGCTTAAAATGGATCGCATCCTGAGACTCCTTGAGTGTGTTGTCAATAAAGGCTTTACGCATTGTTTTCTTTGCGGAAGATAAAACACAAATTTCCGCTTGTCAACACCAATTTTGGGATATGGGAAATGGTATTGAGCCGTCGGTGATGTTGTATTTTATTTATCGCCGTTCACTTTTTTTATAAAAAAGTTTGTTCAGTGGGCTTTTGGGAGACGTGAGGTATTTGGCTTCATCGGGTGTCAGAGCTTTGTCAAATACGGCGATTTCGTCGATTTGTCCGGGGTATTTGTAATGATTAAATCGCATCACGAGGTTTTCTATATCCCAGGTCAGGTTCTGCTGAAGCGGACCTTTGCGCCCTGCTTCCTCGCCATCTATATACAGCACCCATTCAGCATCGGCCTTGCCGCTGTTAAAGTTAGACCAGGTAATCGCGATGTGATGCCAGTCGTTTGCACGCCAGTTGATGGGAATAGCAATCACGTATTTAGCGACCTCCTGGTCGCCAATTTCCCGTTGTTTGTCGGGATAGCATCCAAACCGAAGTGTGCCATCGGCTTTTTTGAAATCGACGAATACAACCGCATCATCCCACGGATATTTTTCACCGTCTTTTTTCCCAATATGAAAAGGTTCGGGGTAGTTGGATTCAAAGCTGGCGATATCGGTTTGGAGCCAGAATGCAATGCTGCCAGACCACGCGCTGTTTGAGCTGTAGGCGAGGTTGTTTTTTCCGCTGTAATTGAGTGCGCTGGCATCTGGATTAAAAGCCAGATACCCATCGGGATTGCCGCCTTGCTTGATGTGGTTGGTGTTGGCTGTGTCAAAGGTGGCCAATGGGTCGCCGAGGCTGTCGAGGGCATCCACGCCTTTTTCAAAGTTGGCAAAAAAAAGTATGTGTGCTCGCAAGCTCTCTTCAATGGCTTTTTCGGGGCCACCACAGGCTGTTGTGATTACTAAAAATATGAGGGTTAGAGTGCCGCGAGATAGCTGGGGAAGGTGGAGCGACATGTGTAAAGTCTCCTCAAAAAAAGAAGTTCAGCGTATTATTGAAGTTAAATGCACAAGTTGATATACTCTCAAAACGCAGGTATGTCAATACCAAAATATACGACGTTACAAAGATAGCTTAAATACTCGAAAAATCAATAGCTGAGATACTCGGAAACTCCGTCTCGGAAATTGTCTTGACATCTCAAAAGTTATTTGTTAGCATAAATTCAATTTTCCCAAAATGTTTGGCATTCACAACAGGAGTCTCCTCGATGCGTAAAATCGGCACAGGCATTCTCTGGGTCATCACGATTTTGATGTTGTCTTCGGTGACCGTTTTTAATCCGGGACAGGTGACGGATTTTTTTGTCACGCTTTTTAATATTAAACCGAGTATCCCCGAACTCAAGCCCATAGAAATTTCAGAACGCGATCGGGAAATTCGGTCCATTGCCGAGTCTGTCACAGAAGAAGATGTTCGCCAGGTTATTACCGACCTGTCGGGACTGGGATCTCGTGT
>JAPPAB010000107.1 GCA_026705765.1 Gemmatimonadota bacterium | reverse complement strand
ATCGGCTTTTGGCGGGTTCAGATGTGCCCCGTCATTCTGCTGAGATCACATGTCAGGCTATAGAGACATAATAGCAGTAAAACCAACTACAAACGTTCAAAGGAGATTATTATGAGCAACACACCAACTCCAGAAGCTCCAAGCAGTCCAGGTGATCCAGGTGTTCCAGAAGCTCCAAGCACTCCAGGTCCACCCGGTCCGACCGGTCCAACCGGTCCAGAGGGTCCTCCCGGCGCTGATGGCAGTGATGGTGCCGATGGTCCTCCTGGTGCGGCAGGTCCGGCAGGTCCACGAGGTCGGAGAGGTGCGGCAGGTTCGCCAGGTCCACGAGGTCGGAGAGGTGCGGCCGGTCCGACCGGTCCCCCAGGTCCGACCGGCCTGCCCGGAGCAGACGGACAACCAGGTACACCAGGCAGTGATGGAGCACCAGGCGCAGACGGGATGCCCGGTCCGATAGGCGCAAAAGGCGATAAGGGCGATAAGGGTGATCCCGGTCCAGTAGGACCAATAGGCGCAGAAGGACCGATAGGTGCAGAAGGACCGATAGGTGCAGCAGGTCCCCCAGGCCCTGAGGGGCCAGCAGGCGCAGATGGTACACCCGGTTCTCCCGGCTTATCAGGTAGTGATGGGACACCAGGAACAGATGGCACAGACGGTATTCCAGGTGCACCAGGGGTACCGGGTCCGGCAGGTCCAAAAGGCGATATGGGTGACAGGGGTCCGAGGGGGCGGGGAGAACCTGGTCCACCCGGACCAAAGGGAGATAAAGGGGACATCGGTTCACCCGGTCCGATAGGCCCAGCAGGTCCAACGGGACCATCAGGTGCGTCAAGTGTTGGAAGTATTGAAGGCGTTGTCGCACGGCCTGGTGTATCTGTGAGACAGGTTATTGCTGCCTGGAAGCCACTTACGGGTGCAACGGGTTATAGGATAAAGATGTACCGCGTTTTAGATGTGACAAATGTATTAACAGCAAACGTTGGGGCAAGTGTAACTTCCCACGTTTTTACTGCCCCTGCAACTCACACGCCAGGTGAATTTTATACTTTAACGATTCAAGCACGTGTGGGAAATTCATTTGGGCCAATCATAGCACTGTCGAATATCCAGTCAGGAGCGGTATCCACAACGTTATCGCCTCCCAGCAGTTTCGGGGCAAGTGCTGTTAGCTCACAAAGCATGAAGGTGAGATGGCGTCATTCTGGTAGTGGAATTGATAGAATTGATGTTCATTGGAGCACAGACCAAAATTTTGGCACTTATTCAAGCAGGCAATTAGCTTCTTCTGCACGTGAAGTGTCCTTGACTAATCTGACGCCCTCGACGACCTATTACGTGCGAATTGTCGCTATTAAGTATGATGTTGTGACGAAATTCTCTCGACCACTTGCAGGCAGTTTTACGACGATTGCACGGCCTACAAGTGTTCCTGCTAAGGTTACGGGCGTATCTGCGTATGGTGCTAGTAGCTATTATGATGAGGATGATAATTATTATGAGGACGATGGCTACATTACCTGGAATAGTGTTCCGACTGCTACGGGGTATAAAGTGGAATTGTCCAATACATCCTATGACGATGATGGTGCCTATAATGAGGACGGTACACAGGATGTCGGAAAAACACTAAACCATTATACATCTGCCTCTGCGGGGACTGTTAGAGTACGGGCATACAACGAATTAGGAGATGGCCCCTGGTCAGATTCTGTCGATTTCTAACAGAAGCAAGCGCTATACATGCGTCTTTCGCGGTTTATGTCGCTAAGCCGCTGCCCGCTTCAAGTACAGCAAACAGCCCGTCAATCAATGAGCATTGACGGGCTTTGTGATGTTGACCGCGCGACAGCTATCCACTGACAGGTTTGCCAAAGGAATCCACAAAGATGAGGAAGTCGGGCATGTCAATGGTTCCATTGTTGTCGAGGTCGTATTTTGGATCGAAGTTTTCCTGTCCGCTCTGGGTTCCAAACACTTCGACAAATAGCAAAAAGTCTGAGGTCCCGACCTGCCCATCGCCATCAAAGTCAGCAGAGATAAGGGGAGTATCCTGTACCTCAAAGCGGATGATTTCAGTGAAGTTTGCCCGAAGGATGTTCTGTGCCTTGTCCCATACTCTCATGTCAGCAAGTCCCCACGTTCCCGGGATACTGCCGACGGGCAGTATGACCGTTTTATGGTAGGTGTGATAGACAGCCGGATCCCGTGTAAAATAGACTTTGTGAAAATCCGGATCGTAATGCCTAAAGAAGTGCATCACACCATTCGGGTCGCGTAAATACATGTTTGTCAAACTATATCCACTGATGTTGTCTTTAACTCTAAAGCTAATATCGACCTGTGTTTCGCCGTTTGGTGCTTCTGGATTGGTCGGTTCTGCCTGAATGGTGATCTGATTTAAATCGAGTACAGGTGGGATGTCGTCGGGATTTGTCGTTTGAACGTCAATGGTGGCAGGTGCTTCATCTATTATGACATCTTCATCCCTTAACCCATGCCCCGGATCGGTAAAGTACACGCCCTGTGCGTTTAATGCCATATCATACATCTTGATGAAATTGAGTTTGTACGTGCCGCCTGGGAAGTAATCCGGAATTTTAAGTTGAACACTCGTTTCACCGGTTTGTGGATCGTAATTTCCATACTCCTCCGAACGCCGAGAATAGGTTTCGGCATTTGCATCGTTCAGTTGTGCATAGACTCCCTGTTCCCGCATACCGTTTTCTTCAAAAAGCCGCCAGCGTGCGGTGAGAATTTGCAGGGACCTGCCTTCTATCGTGCCTTGCGACAATGAGAGTTGCATTGAATTTTTAACGTAAGCCGGCGGTTCATAATCGGCAAGCGGGTTGTTGAGATAGAGTTTCCATCCGAAATCGACCTGAGATTCGTGGCGTTCATTGCCCTGGGCATCCCTGAGGGTAATTTGATCTGGACCCCAATAACCGTATGCCGCGTACTTTGATAGTGTCTTATGCCCTCTCAAAATGTGGCCTGCATTGATGCGTCTGCCATCCGAGCTTACAGGATGAAGCCAGACGTCAAAGAAGGTCCCTTTTGTGCTGTGAATCCTGAGATGTGTTGCTTGCGCATTGTCAAAGCCATTCTCCCCCCGATGAATTTCCAGATCTATTGTTATCTCCTTGTCCTCTTCTGGTTCGCCCTGAACCCGTATGTCAACCCGTATGATTCGTCCTGGATACACCACATCGGGATACAGATTATAGACCTGAAATGTCAGGTCTTCGCGTATCCGAGATATGTACCGCGTGCCGTGCATGACTCGATCGCGAATAAATTCGTATTTGGCAGGGGAGCGCGAACGCAACTTGTCGGGATTTACGATGTAATAACTGATTGTTTCTGCCATATCCTCATTCGGATTCACACCGTGTGCATAATCAGATACGAACTCGGTCTGTTTGGTCGTTGACCAGCCATCCTGGTCGTCCGGGTTTACATACCAGCCACCGAGTTCAATCCAGTCCTGTTTGAGCTGGTCGTCAAAGAGGTGTTCCCAGAAAAAATGTGCTTTTTCATGGAGAATTAAGCGGTGGATGTAGTCGAGGCCCAGTTCCTTAAAAGCAGATTCCATGAATTCAATATAGCCCTCGGTCGTCCAGGCTATAGCAGGAGCCTGTGGATTAATCGGATGGGGTGTCCCATCTAATCGCCGCACCAGATATTGTAGTCCTGGTGTGCTGAGCATGCCTTGTGGGTATTCTTCAAACATACTCACAAGTGCCATCAATTCTTCATTTTTGAATTCTCCGAACCGACCTGCATGTTCTTTTGTTGTTCTTTGCGTAAGTACGGTGTAGTCCGGTACATCTATGCTTATGCCATACCGTTTCTCTAAAATCTGCTTTAGCGCATGTCTGTCTCTACCACCGTCGGTTACATATCGAACGACGGCATGGTGGAGTCTTTTGGAGAAGAAACGACCTCTCACACCCTCTATCTCAGCCAGTAATGGGTCAGCATAAGTAAAAGCTTCACGAGACAGGGTGACGATTTTCTGCCCGTCCTGGAAGCGAATCTCTATGTCATTTTGAATGTGCTGGTCTGTCAATTGCCATAACGAGGATGGCACTTCGAGTGTCTCTTTGTACGGGTCGTTACTCAATTGCGGTATGGACTCAAAGGTCTGGAGCAGTCGGTAAGCATGTCCGTCACTCCATTCGGTGCCGAGTAATACGGAGTATTGTTGCATGAGACGCAAGGATGCACTGTGCGGTACAATCTGTATCGGCTGGTTTAAGAACATGACCTGCACGGGTTGAACGAGGGTGGCCGATTCTATTCCTTCGTAGGTTGTGTCGGTTTTCCAGGTATAGGTGAATTGTGCAAGTGCGTGCCCGTTGAAGATGAGTGTCAGCAGGAGGATCATGCTGCTGAGGGACGCAAATTTAGAGATGAGGGGATTTGTTTTTGCTGCCACTGTGTTACTCCTTTCAAGTATCTACATCAGGTTGACACATACGTTTGCGTTAATTTAAAAAATATAATTTGTGAGTCAATAGTTAATTGGCTTCCTTATCGACATGAGAAAAAAAGCACCCGATCGTTCATCTGATCAGGTGCTTTTTCATTTTATTTAGCTCAACCTACGCCGCACTGCGTCCCTGTCTCGCTTTTGCCTCCCGGCGGTTGTGCCATTCGACCACGATGGGCGATGCGACAAATGCCGAGGAGTAGGTTCCCACGATGACGCCGATGAGCAGGGCGAATGCGAAGTCGCGGATTACTTCTCCGCCCAGTAAGATTAGGGAGAGGACGACGAGCATGGTGGTGCCCGAGGTGAGTACTGTGCGGTTGAGGCATTCGTTGATGGCGCGGTTGATTACGCTGCTAAAGGTGTCGCGGCGATACAATTTGATGTCTTCGCGGATGCGGTCATAGACCACGATTGTATCGTTGAGGGAGTATCCCACAATGGTGAGCAGTGCCGCCACAATGGCCAGGGAGATCTCCCAATTCATAACTGAAAAGATTCCGAGGGTGATCATGACGTCGTGGAATAGGGCGATGACGGCTGCAATCCCAAATTCGATTTGTCTGAAGCGCCACCACACGTAGATGATGATGAGTATCATTGCGACGAGGATGGCATAGACGGCGTTGTTTTTGAGTTCTTCTCCGATTTTGGGTCCGACGGCTTCCTGACGCCGCAACCACTCGGTCTCGTCTTGAATATTGCCGGCAAAATCGGATTTGAGTCTGGTTTTTATGGCGTCTGCAATGGCTGTGCCTTCGGCTTCTTCCTCCACGCGGATGAGGATGTCGTTGATTGAGCCGAATTCTTTAATTTCGCTGTTGCGCAGGTCCATGCTTTGATCCTCAACGCGGACATCGCCGAGAGACTGGCGGATGTCGCCGACAGAGGCCGGGGGATCAAAGTGCAATTCGAGCAATGTGCCGCCGGCAAAGTCGATGCCCAGGTTATAGCCGCCTTTGGTGATGGTGGATCCCAGGCCGAGCAGGATGAGAACAGCCGATAAGATGAAAGCGCCCCGTCGAACACCGAGAAAGTTGATGCTGGTGTCGCCAAATACGCGTAGCCTGCCGATGCTGAGGCGGGGATTGACCTGGCGCGCGACAATGGTGTCGTAAATCGTGCGCGTGACAAAGATGGCGGTGAACATCGAGGAGATGATACCGATCATCAGGGTGAGTGCAAAACCCTTGATGGGGCCGGTGCCGTACTGATAGAGCACGATGGCGGTGATGATGGTGGTCACGTTGGCATCTACGATGGTCTGTACGGCGCGCGCATAACCATTTTCGATGGCTACCCGCAGGGTTTTTTCTGCGCGCAATTCCTCGCGGATACGTTCGAGGATCAGCACGTTGGCATCTACTGCCATACCTATGGTTAAGATAATACCCGCTATGCCGGGCAGGGTGAGCGTGCCTTGAAATGCCGCGAGTATGGCCATGACAAAGACGAGGTTGAGCACGAGGGCGAGGTCGGCGACGAGGCCCGAGAAACCGTAGTAGATGACCATGAAGATGATGACGATGGCGAGGCCGATGAGGGCTGCATTTCTGCCCTGTTCTATGGAGTCGCGTCCAAGCGATGGTCCCACGGTTCGGTCTTCGACGATGTTGACATCGGCGGGCAGCGCACCTGCGCGCAGGACTATGGCGAGGTCTTTGGCTTCGTCAACGGTGCCCGTGCCTTCGATAATGCCCGATCCCTGGCTGATTTTGGAGCGTATTGTGGGTGCGGAATAGACCTGATCATCGAGGATGATGGCCATGCGTTCGCCCACATTGGCACCCGTGACCCGTCCAAAGAGGCGCACACCCTGGCTGGTGGTGGTGAAGTTGACGATGGGTTGACCGGCGTTTTCAAAGGATTGCCCGGTTGTGACAGAGGCATCGGAGAGAATTTCACCTGTCATTTCTACGCGTCTTTTGAGATAGTAGAGCGCGCGATAGCGTTGTCCGTCACCCATTTCTTCGTCTTTGGAATTCCACAGGAATTGCGCGTCGGGTGGCAGGAGCTTTTGTACGTCCGGGCGATTCATGAGTTCCCGTACGGTCAGGATGTTGTCTTCCATGACCACGAGGTCTGGTCCATAAGCGCGCACATAGCGCGCGAGGGATGGGGTGTCTTCGGCTGTTTGTCCGAGGAGCGGGTCTGCGGCTTGCGCGCTGTCAACAGGTGCCTGGGCGGCAAGGTGTCGGTCAATTTTTTCGATTATGCCTACGCGGTCGGCGTCGGATTTGAGGATTTTGAATTCGAGGCGCGCGGTTTTGCCGATCAGGCCCTTGGCGCGTTCGATGTCTTGCACACCCGGCAATTCGACTACGATGCGCCAATCGCCTTCGCGGTGAATGATGGGTTCAGAGACGCCAAATTGGTCAATGCGATTGCGGATGATTTCGAGGGCGCGCGCAACCACGTCTGTTTTTTCATCTTCTGATAGATTGGATTGATCCACTTCGAGGACGAGGTGGATACCCCCTTGCAAGTCCAGTCCCAGGTTGATGGCCTGCTGTTTTACGCGCTCTCGCTCGTCTAAATTTTCCTGAGTTGCGTAGTAAAATTGGTAGGTGGGATAGAGATAAAAAAGTGCGAGCACTATGGTCGCACCTATGATTAACAAACGCCAGTATTCTCGGGTCATTGGAAGGGGTTACTCCGTTTATGGTGTGATTTACTGGTCGCGTTCAACGACGTGTTGAACCGCCAATGCGAGCGCGTCTCGCGCGCTGGAGGTGTGTAGCGCATTCAGGTTTTTGAGGGCGGATTGGGCATAAGAGCGCGCTTCTTCTCGCGCGGCTTCTACGCCTCGATAGCGCCGGACAAAGCGTTTGATTTCTCGCCAGTCGCTGCCGGTTTCCACGCCGTTGAGTACTTTGTTGCGAATGTGGTCAGCTTCGCCGTTTTTGCAGTTTGCCAGTGCCCGAATTAAGGGCAAGGTCAATTTTTTTTCTCGAAGGTCGTTTCCCGTGGGCTTGCCCATGTTGTTTGTGTTGCCCATCAGGTCGAGGACGTCGTCGGTAATCTGGAAGGCGACGCCTATTTCACTGCCGAAAGACGCCATGCGAGCGATCTGGGTGGGCGACCCTTTTCCCAAAATAGCACCTAATTCGCAAGCCAGCGCGAGCAGAGATGCGGTTTTTTGGTTGATCATGCGGAAATAGAGCGCGGCTTCACCCGAAGAAGATATTTCGCCTTCGAGAATTTCTCCTTCAACGACGCGCTGAATTGCGTGGGTCGTGGCGTTCATGACTTGTAGAGAGTTGAGGCCAACGAGCACTTGCATTGATTTGGCAAAGAGAAAATCGCCCATCAAAATGGCTGCGCGGTTGCCCCATTTCAGATGCAGGACATCGGCTCCCCGGCGCGTTTCTGCGTTGTCGATCACGTCGTCGTGAATGAGCGATGCCGTTTGTATAATTTCAACGCCTACAGCAGCATCGATTACCGCGTCTGAACACTCGCCCACGGCTTGCGCTGTTAAGAATGCAAGGGCAGGTCGAAAACGCCTGCCCCTGTTTTTAACAACGTGATAGGCCATTTCTTGTATGCCCCCGACATCAGAGGCCGTCATAATTTCTTCGAGACGGGTTTCAAAGCGTGCGATCTGATATTGGATGGGCGCGAAAATTTGGTCTAACATGGCGCGTTTATCAAGGGGTGAGATAAACTATCGACAAAGCGATGGGTTAAGGCGTGAGAAATTAACAAAAAAGGTTGTAAAAGTCAATGATTAGCAATTGGCGGTCAGCGGGCGACCACAGGGGGTCGCCCCTACAAGCCGGATTAACAATATTATCGTAGGGGACGGTCCCCGTGCCGTCCCATCACCGCCTTTTAGCGAGGATCGCACGCGGATATCCCCCCAGGTCGGTGTGGGTCGCGATGCGGGCGAGGTCCATTTGTCGGTTGAGCAGTTGGGTGACGGCATCGGCCTGGTCGTGGCCGATTTCCAAAGCCAATAATCCGCCCGGTGCGAGCAAGGGAATGCTTGCGGGAATGATTTTGCGATAAAAGTCGAGGCCATCTCTGCCTCCGTCTAAGGCGAGGCGAGGATCAAAGTCGCGGACTTCGGATTGCAGGGCGTCGATTGCATTGCTGGGGATGTAGGGGGGGTTGGAGAGGATGGCGTGGAAGCTTTCTGGTTTTGCAAAGGGTGTGAGGAGGTCGGTTTGGAGAAAGGAAATGCGGTCTAAGACGCCGTTGAGATGGGCGTTTTGGCTGGCGAGACGGAGTGCTTTGTGAGATATGTCTGTGGCGATGACACGCGATTCGGGGAGTGATTTGCTAAGGGTAATGGCGATGATTCCCGATCCGGTGCCAATGTCGAGGATGCGGGGATTTGTGCAGGTGTTTAATTGGTTGAGGGTGACTTCAATGAGGGTTTCTGTTTCCGGTCGGGGGATCAGGGCGTCGGACGAGGTGTGAAATGGGAGGCCGTAAAATTCGGTGTTGCCCAAAAGGTGTTGCAGGGGGATGCGATTGGCGCGGCGGTGAATCAGGTTGCGGTAGGTCGCGTTTTGTGCAGGGGTGAGTGGCTGGTGTGTCCGCAAATGCAGTTCTGAGCGCGGGCATTCAAGCACATGGGCGAGTGTCCATTCGGCATCTGCCCGCGGACTGGGGACACCCGCTTTGAGGAGGATGTCGCTGGCCCAGGTCAGAAGGTGGGGAATGGAGGTCGGCATGGGGGGCGTCTATTCTTGTTGTTTGAGTTTTTCCGTCTGGTCAGAGAGGCGAAGGGTATCGATGAGTTCTGCGATGTTGCCGTCCAGAATGTCTTCAAGTCTGTGCAAGGTGAGTTTGATGCGGTGGTCGGTTACGCGTCCCTGTGGGAAATTGTAGGTGCGAATTTTCGCGCTTCGGTCGCCGCTGCCAATTTGTGAGCGGCGATCAGCAGCGGTTTTGGCCTGTTGTTCGCGGATGGCCTGATCGAGCAGGCGAGAGCGCAAGACTTTGAGTGCTTTGGCTCTGTTTTTGTGCTGGGATTTTTCGTCCTGACACGTAACGACGAGTCCCGATGGCAGATGGGTGATGCGCACTGCCGAGTCGGTGGTGTTGACGCTTTGACCTCCGGGACCTGACGAGCGAAAGACATCTATTTTGAGGTCGTTGAGGTCGATGTCTATATCGACGTCTTCTGCATCGGGGAGAACGGCTACGGTAGCTGTCGAGGTGTGAATGCGACCGCTGGATTCGGTTTCGGGTATGCGCTGGACCCGGTGTACGCCGCTTTCGTATTTTAGCCTGCCGTAGATGCCGTTGCCAACGACTAAGAAGATGATTTCTTTGTATCCACCAATTCCCGTGGGGTTTGAGCTGAGGATTTCACAGCGGCCACCGGTGTGTTCTGCATAGCGCGAATACATGCGGTGGAGGTCGGCGGCAAAGAGGGCGGCTTCTTCCCCTCCCGCGCCTGCGCGTATTTCGACGACGGTGTCTTTGTCGTCGTTGGGATCTTTGGGGATTAAGAGCATTTTGAGGGTGTTGGAAAGGTCTGATTCCCGCTGCACGAGATCTTCTTTTTCCATTTGGGCCATATCGACGAGTTCGGCATCATCTGACGTGTTGATGATGTCATTTATATCGGCCATTTCTTCGCGCACGTTGTTGTAGTCGCGGTAGGTTGTGACGATTTCTTCGAGGTCGCGGTATTCTTTGCCGAGTTTGCGGAGGCGGTTGGGGTCTGAGGCGACTTCGGGTCTGGCCATTTCTTCGCCGAGTTTGAAATAGCGGGTTTCAATGGTTTTGAGTTGTTCAAACATGGTGGTTCTTTCGGTTTTTATTACACAAAAAGGGCGAAACAGTCGCGGCATGCGGCCGTTTCACCCTTTTCCATGTAGATTGCGTTGCTAACTGTCTGTTTTTTCTTCTTCCCCGTCTTTAATACCATATCGGCGGCGATAGCGCTCGACCATACCGGCAGTGTCAACGAGCATCATCTTGCCGGTGAAGAAGGGATGGGTAGCCGAACTGATTTCAACTTTGATCAGTGGATAGGTGTTGCCGTCTTCCCATTCGATGGTTTCTTCAGAGGTGCGCGTCGATCGCGTTTTGACCCGAAATGGCGGGTTGGCACTGACGTCTTCGAAGATCACGTCGCGGTATTCTGGATGGATATCGGATTTCATTGTGATTATCCTCAAGTTGTTCAAATGTTTATGAAAAACAGACACAGAGTACAAAATATACCAAAATGCCCAGGAATAATCAAGTCACGGGTTTTAGAAGGCGTGGACCGGTTCACTCATGGCATTGAGAAAGTCTTCGTTGGTTTTGTTTTCTTTGGTGCGTTCTGTGAAGAATTCCATCGCTTCCAGAGGTTGCATCTGGTTGAGTAGTTTTCGCAGGATCCAGACGCGGTTGAGTTCTTTTTCCTGGAGTAAGAGTTCTTCTTTGCGCGTACTGGACATGGATACGTCAATGGCGGGAAAGATGCGGCGATTGGAGAGCCGGCGGTCGAGTTTGAGTTCCATGTTGCCCGTGCCTTTAAATTCTTCGAAGATGACTTCGTCCATGCGGCTTCCAGTTTCGACGAGGGCCGTTGCCAGGATGGTCAGGCTGCCGCCTTCTTCGATATTGCGCGCTGCGCCAAAAAATCGCTTGGGCCATTGCATGGCCGTCGAGTCGAGACCGCCGGTGAGAATGCGCCCACTGTGGGGGGCGACAGTGTTATAGGCCCGGGCTAAGCGGGTGATGCTGTCGAGCAAGATGACGACATCTTGCTGGTGTTCGACCAATCGCCTGGCTTTTTCTATGACCATATCAGCTACCTGGACATGCCGGGTCGGGGGTTCGTCAAAGGTGGAACTGACGACTTCGCCTTCGACCGAACGGAGCATGTCTGTGACTTCTTCGGGGCGCTCGTCGATGAGGAGGACGATGAGCGTGATTTCGGGATGGTTTTGGGTAATGGCATTGGCAATTTTTTGCAGGAGCATGGTTTTGCCAGTAAACGGGGGGGCGACTATCATGCCGCGTTGGCCTTTGCCGATTGGGGTGAGGAGGTTCATGATGCGGGTGGAGAGGTCCTGTGAATCGTATTCGAGGTTGATGCGTTCGTCCGGGTGTAGTGGCGTGAGGTTGTCAAATAGAATTTTTTGTTTCGCTACTTCGGGATCTTCAAAATTGATGGCTTCAACGCGAATGAGTGCGAAGTATTTTTCGTCGCCTCTCGGTGGACGAATATGCCCCGATATGGTGTCTCCGGTTCGCAGGTTGAAGCGTTTGATTTGCGAGTGGCCCACATAAATGTCGTCGGGACCGGGTAAATAATTGTACTTTGGCGATCTGAGGAAGCCAAATCCGTCTTCGAGGATGTCGAGAACACCCTGTGCGAAGATACGCCCACTTTTTGCGGTTTGGCTCTGGAGAATGGCGAAGATAAGTTCTTGTCTTCGCAGGCTGCTGTAGCCTTGAATATCGAGTGCTTGCGCGTGTTTGTTGAGTTCGGATATGCTGCATTCCTGCAGCTCAAACATGTTCAATTTTTCTTCGGTAATTGCCATTTTTTGAAGTTCCTGATGGGTTGGAAGGGGAGAAGCGGTACATGCCCGGACGACACCATGCCAGATGGGGTGTAAAATAAATGCTGTGCGAAATCATTGGATTACTGCGAAGCCTGCAGAGAACAATGTTTTGGAAGATTGTGGGGCAGGATGCGGAGCATTAGTGCGAGGGAATGCTTTTTGAAGTTGACCTAAACGTAAAACAAACAATGTGGCTTGTCAAGGATTTTCAATCGCGTGCGTCAGTTCATGGGTGATGTGTTCGAGCAATGCGGCATCTGTGATTTTATCGCCGTTTTTACGCACGTAAAAGGCATCCACAGCGCGGTCTGCCTGTGTGCCAATGCGAGCGGTGTATATGTCGAGGCCGAGGTCTGATAATGTGCGCGTGATGCGATACAGGAGACCCGTTGCGTCTTGTGCCGTGATATCGATGACGGTGGAGCGCATGGAAACATTGTTGTCGAATGTGATTTTAGGAGAGATGGGAACGGTGGGCTGCCGCCTCAGAGCCCACCGTTGACTGTAGCTGGCAAACAGGTCTGATACGCGCTCTTTTAGTTGAAAGACATCGATCAGGGTTTGTTGAATTTTTTCTCGTAATGCAGCGTCATCATCCATATCGGAAGTGACCTGAAAGATGTCGATGACTGTGCCGTCGTTGCGCGTATAGGCATGTGCGCTGAAGATGTTGATGTCGTGGGTTGCCAGTACACCACAAATTTCTGATAGGCGAAAGGGCTGGTCGTGCGTGCAGATGGTGATTTCCAGAAAGAGGTCGCCGGGTTGTACGCTAACGGCGACCAGCGAGGATCCCATTGTGTCGATGAGTTGCAGGTGTTGTGCAATTTCTTCCGGGCTGTTTTGTTCGGGATAGCGCGGGGGCATGTTGTTGAGGTGTTCGATAAGGGTCTGATATGGGATGCGCGATTCCAGAGCAGCGAGGATTTTTTGAATGTCTTGTAGTTCGGGTTGCTCGCGGTCGGGCAGGGCTTTTTGGGTGAGGAGATAAAAGGTGTTTTCGTAGAGTTCGCGCAAGAGGTGACCTTTCCAGGAAGTCCACGCAGTTTGTGTGACGGCAGACAGGTCGGCATAGGTGAGGACATAGAGCATCCGCAAAGTATCGGGGTGTGTAAATGTGCTGGCAAATTCGGCGATCATGCGATGATCTGACAGGTCGCGGCGCTGTGCAATGGCGGACATTGCGAGATGGTGTCGGACGAGAAAAACAACGGTTTCTATCTGGTCATCGGGCAATTGAAGGCGTTTGAGAAAGTCCCGTGTCATTTCTGCGCCGACAATGCTGTGGTCTTTGTCGCGGACAGATTTTCCCACGTCGTGCATCATCAGCGCGAGATAGAGAAGCTCTTTTCTCGGGATTTCGTTGTACACGCGTCGGAGGTGCTGTAGATCATGGGGAAGAGAAGGTGATCGCGCGAGGTAGTCGAGACGCTCTACTGCCACCAGGGTGTGTTCGTCTGCCGTGTAGATGTGATAGCGATTGTATTGTACCAAACAGGTCAGGCTGCCGAATTCGGGTACATAAGTGCCCAGGATGTCGAGTTCGTGCATGGTGCGAAGGGTGGTGCCAATGCCGGTGGGTGTGCGGAAGAGGTCGAGAAAGATGCGACTGACGCGCTCAGAAGATCTGAAGCTGTCGTCGATGAGATGGATGTGGTCTTTTATTCCCTGTTTGGCCGCTTCGTTGAGGGGGACGCCAAATCGCTGTGAATTGAGGAAAAGGGAGAGGAGGCGATGGGGCGTGTTGTCAAAAAAATGGCGTCGCTTTTGGGGCAGGGCAATGTGCGTGTGGTGTAGCACGGAGCCGTCGTCGAGTTGTCGGCGCGTGAGCAATCCCACAGCCCGACCAGTGGAAGATTGGCCTTTGAGGCGTTCACATATCAGGTCGCTGAGGTGTTTGATTGCACGCGCATGGGTGTAGTAGTCTCGCATGAAATGTTCCACACCCAGTTCATTGTCGCGGTCCTGGTAGCCCAAATTTTTGGCAATAGCGAGTTGCAGGTCGTGTTCGAGTATGTCAAAGGGTTTGCCCGTGTGAAAGTGCAGTTCGCTGCGCGTGTGCAACATGAAATCAAGGGCTTCAACATAGATTTGATAATTTCTGCGCGTGAGAACATGGCTTTCTACCAGACCTTCGGGCGCGCGAAGGCCGCGGCGCGCCACCAAAAACCAGCCCGCTGTGTGAATATCTCGCAACCCCCCCGGGCTTTCTTTGACATTGGGTTCGAGGAGTTGGACCGAGAATTTGGATTTGCTGTGTCGCTGGATGCGTTCCTGATATTTTTTTTCTACAAAACCGCGCGCGCGTCTGCCAAAAAATCGCCGTTCAAGTGTGTCTCGCAGTTGGGTCTCTAAAGCGGGGTCTCCCACGAGATGGCGGGTTTCGAGCATTGCGGTGAGGGAGTCGGTGTCGTCTTGTGCTGCAGTGATGCAATCGGAAAGGGTGCGCGTGCTGTATCCCACGTCAAATCGCAGATCCCACAGGGTGTGGAGAATCGCGCGCGTTATGGGGTCGCCTTCGCGGACTTTTTTGTGAAAGAGAAATAACAGGTCGATATCCGAGTGGGGATTGAGCGCGCCTCGGCCATATCCCCCTTGCGCGATTACGGCAAACCCGGTTGGCTCACCGTGTTCTTCTTTTGCTTCGGCGTACAGTGCCTGGATGAGTGTATCGACGCGCTGTGTGAGTGCGGCAACTATAACACTACCCGATGCGCCGTTCCGGTGCTGTGTATGAATAGTTTCCCAGGTGGTGTCGAGATAGGTCCGCAAGTACGACAGGCGTTCGGTGGGCCAGGCATCTGATGTTCTTTTTGCGTTGAGCAAGTCGCGTGGGAGGGTATCAAATGTGGCGATTTGTTTATTCAATGGGTAGTCCTTTGGAAATGGCTACGACGCTACGAGAGGTAATAATATCACGCCAAATGTATAAGTGGTCAAGATATTTGGGCTTGCGCTTTGGATATAAATCCCCAAATTTAAGATTAAATGGCTTTTATAGTTGTATCGGGAGAACGCGCATGGACATGGCTACGGATTATAGTGCTTCTATTCTGGAGGGGCTGGGAGAGGGCATCGTGGCTTTTGATCAAACACATCGGGCCGTGATGGCCAATGCACATCTGATTGCGTTAATGGGGTGGGATAAACAGGCTGTTTGTGGCGCTTCGCCAGAGGTGCTATTTGCCCAACGCCCTGAGTTGTTGCGGATTTTGAACGAGGGTATGAAAAACAAGGTGCTGGTGTCAGATACGGATCTGGTACACCACAATGCCGATGGTGGATTGCAACATTTGCGCGTGAGTACGTCGTTTTTGGATGCGGATACGCAGTGTGGGCTGGTGCTGGCGGTGCGCGATGTGTCTGAGATAAAGCGGATGGAGTGGGAGATCTTTCAGGTTGAAAAGATGACGGCGTTGGGGCGTTTGGCCGCTTCTGTTGCCCATGAAGTGCGCAATCCTCTGGGGGCGATTGATATTCAGTTGCAATTGTTGGAGGAAGATCTCGACGCGTTGTCAAGTGCGTTAAAAGAGCGCTTTGTAGGGCGGCTCAATATCGCGCAGACAGAGATGAAACGGCTCGACCGCCTGGTGTATAATTTTTTGCGTTTTTCGCGCACGCCCAAACTCCATTTGCGGCAAGTGTCTCTCAACGATGTGGTTCGCCGCGTTTTTGAACTGGTCTCGCCCGAAGCGCGCGAGCGCGGCATTGTGTTGCGTCTGGAACTTTCCGAGAATCTGCCCGCGATTAATGGAGATGAAGACCAACTCGGTCAAGCCGTGCTCAATATTGTGGTGAATGCCTTTCAGTCTATGGCCACGGGTGGGGATTTGGTTGCCCGAACGCAAACCGAGTCGGGGCAGGTGTGTTTGATGCTTACAGATACGGGTTGCGGGATTCCAGAAGAAGAAGTGGATCGCATTTTCGAGTTTTATTATACGACGAAGGATGAGGGTACCGGGTTGGGGCTGTCTATTGCCCAGCGCATCATTTATCAGCACGGAGGACATATCGATGTCGAGAGCCGCCCCGAACTGGGAACGACTTTCCGGGTGTATTTGCCCGAGCATGAGATACGATAGAGGTAACTTATGGATACGAGTGAGATTAGGCTTTTGATTGCAGATGATGAGTACTATATCTGCGAGGGTCTGCGAGAGGCGATGACCAAAGACGGTTATCGGGTTGATGTGGCTTATGATGGGAATCAGGCAAAGACGCTTATGGAGGCTCATGAGTATGATGCCGCAATTTTTGATCTCAAGATGCCGGGGCAGGATGGTCTATCACTTTTGAAGTGGGTGCGCGGCGCAAATCGCGAGATTGGGGTTATTGTGATTACGGCTTATGGCGAGGTGGAGACGGCTGTTGAAGCTATGCGGCGGGGGGCTTATGATTATTTGACCAAGCCCGTAGATCTGAAGCGGTTGCGTCTGTCTTTGGAGCGTTTGCTGGATCACCAGGCATTGGTCGCGGAGAATCGCGTATTGCGGGCGCGTCTGGATTCCAATGGCGAAAATGGAGATGTTGTGCATCGGAGTGCCGCCATGGAACAGGTTAGTGATACCATAGCGCAGGCGGCTATGACCGATGTGCCGGTTTTGATTACCGGGGAAACGGGGACGGGGAAAGAACTCGTGGTGCGTGCGATTCATCAGACGAGTGCGCGGCGGAATGCGCCTCTGGTGGCGATGAATTGCGGGGCGTTTGCCGAGACGTTATTTGGCAGTGAGTTGTTCGGTTATGTAAAAGGCGCGTTTACAGGTGCAACAGCGGATAAGGCGGGTTTTTTTGCCGCGGCTGAAGGCGGGACGCTTTTTTTTGATGAAGTGGGTGAAATCCCTTTGCCCAATCAAGTCGATTTGCTTCGCGTATTAGAAGAAAAAGTCTATCGCCCGGTGGGGAGTACCAAAGCGGTGGCCGCAGATGTGCGACCTATTTTTGTCACCAATCGCGATCTCGAGCGAGAAGTGGCAGAAGGGCGGTTTAGAGAAGATTTGTATTATCGCATCAATGTGGTGCCCATTCGCCTGCCGCCGCTTCGCGAGCGCGTCGAAGATATTCCGCTTTTGATCGATGTGTTTTTTGACACTCTGTGTGTGTTGCACCACAAAGCGCGCAAGGAGTTGACGCCCGATGCAATGGACAGGGTTCTGGCTTATTTCTGGCCCGGCAATGTGCGCGAGTTGAAAAATACCATTGAGCGCATTGTGGTAACCTGCGCAGATCAGAAGGTGGATGTCGATCATTTGCCTTCTCGAATACGCGATGCCCAGAATGAGACAGATACGATAACGGTTGAACTCGGTTCATCGCTTGCAGATGTGGAGCGCGCGCTGATCGAGAAGACACTGGCACATGTGACGGCAAATCGGAAGGAGGCCGCGGCACTGTTGGGGATCAGTGTTCGCGCGTTGCAATACAAAATTAAGGCGTATAATCTGCGCTAATTTTCAAAAACGCAATTTTTGCATTTTAGTTATAAAATGGGGTGCAATTTTTGCATGTTTTTTTGAAAAAAAAGAGTGTGCAGATTGGATTTTCTAAATTTTGTTCAATATAAACAATAAGTTATGTCTTCAGGCATGTTTTTGGCACGGATATTGCTGTTATATTCGATGTGTATTTTTGATGGTGGTGGCGTGTTTGGAGATTAACCTTTGTTTTTATTGATGTTAATGAGGTGTTCTCCTTTTTTAATAAATGTTTTATAGTTTGAAGGTGCAAATTCTGCATTTTGTTGCGTGTGGGGGTCAGGTGAATCAGACGACAATTTTATCTGAAGACGATGTTTTTCATTTTGATGTTTCGCTTCTTGTACCCGAGTTACAATCACAAGATCGCCTGGGGGCGATCAAGGAACTGGTCGATCGGCTCTATGGGCGCAGGAAGGTGGTCGATAGTCTGAAGTTTTTGCAAACTATTCTGGATCGAGAAGATCAGATGAGTACGGTTTTGGGCCGGGGTGTTGCACTGCCCCATGCGCGATGCCGCTCGGTTGCTCAGCCCGGTGTGGCATTGGGTATTTCTCAAGCGGGTATTGCTTTTCCCCCAGATGCGGAACCCGTTCACGTGATATGCATGGTTGCAGTGCCCGATGCGGCGCCTGTGCCTTATCTGTCGGTTTTGAGCAATTTGGCACTGTTGTTTAAAAATTCAGATGTGCGAGCGGGTTTGATGGCTTGCGACACATCGATGAGTATGTATCAGTTTATGACAAAACATCTCGCGCAAATTCGCAAGATGTCGGCTCCCAATTCTGTTTTATAGTAGCTCTCCCCATCTTTTACAGGAGGTTCCCCTTGCCTGGAATTATGATACAAGATAGTGAGTCTCTGGATTTGTATCTGCGAGACATTGCCTCGTCAGAACCCCTTTCGAGTGCAGAAGAAATTGAACTGGCAAAGAAGATCCACAAAGGTTGTCAGAGATCCAGAGATAAACTGGTTGCGGCCAATCTCCGTTTTGTGGTGAGTGTGGCGCGCGAATATCAAAATCACGGGGTGCCTCTGGCCGATTTGATCAGCGCGGGCAATATGGGTCTGATGACGGCTGCCGAGCGTTTTGATGGCACGCGGGGCTTTAAGTTTATTTCTTATGCTGTCTGGTGGATCCGCCAGGCGATTCACCAGAGTCTGGCACAGGATTCGCGGGTTGTGCGGTTGCCCATTAACCGCATTGATTTGTTGCACAATATTTCAAAGGTCTCGCGCGAGTTGAGGCAATCGAGCGAGACCGAACCCGAACCCGAAACCGTGGCCAAAGAACTCGGCGTGTCGGTGGAGATGGTTCAGGATACGCTGATGCGCGCGCGCGATGTCTGGTCTCTGGATGCGTCTTTCCGCGAGGAGGATGACCACAGTTTGTTGCATGTGTTGCCCGATAAGACGCAAAAGGCTCCCGATGAGGAGGTTGTAGAGGATTCGGTGCGCGAGCAGGTAAAAGATGTGCTCACATCTCTGGATGACCGCGAGACCGAGGTTTTGCGCCTGTATTTTGGTCTGGGCGGCGAAGAGCCGCTTACGCTTGAAGAGATTGGCGTTCGGTTCAATTTGACCCGGGAGCGCGTGCGGCAAATTAAGGAGAAGGCACTGCGCAGATTGCGCCATCCGCGTCGCCGCTCGCAGCTTGAGCCGCTGCTGGAAGTGACTTAAATGCAGTAAGACGAAAGACGCGAGATGTAAGACTTAAATGCCCCTGAGTTTTCAGGGGCATTTTTTTAGCTATGAGAAATTGACAAACCCAACCGTTCGGTGCTACTTGAGATAGAGCAGCCGTTGCGTCTGTACCCCACCGGGATAGCTCAGACGTGCGATATAGACCCCCGTCGATAGCGAGACGCCCCGCTGATCGAGCACATCCCACCGTATCTGGTAGGAGCCTGCGGCCTGGGACTGATCCACCAATGTGC